>DATAAP010000307.1:0-6661 GCA_036260035.1 Alphaproteobacteria bacterium
CGCCCAACAGCTTCTTGGCGGCATCCGGATCATATTTCAATCGCACGTTCTGGCTGGGGATATGCCCGTTGACGCCCTGCGCCACCATCAGCGCCACCGGCGTCGACTGGCCGCGCATCACGCGGCTCTTGATCGCCTCGACGTCGATCGCCTGGTAGAAGGCCTTACGGACCCGCGCGTCCTTGAACGGGTTCTTGCCCTTGACGTTCGACTCCTGGAGCTCGTCGCGCCACTGGTCGAAACCGAGGAAGACGACCCGCAGCTCGGGATTCTGCACGATCTTGAGGCCCTGGGTCTGGCCGATGCGGTTCACGTCCTGCGGCGGCACGGTGTAGAGCATGTCGACCTGGCCGGAGATCAGCGCCGCGACACGCGTCGCGTCGTTGCCGATGACCGAGAACTCGACTTCGTCAACATTGTGCTCGGGCTTATCCCACCAGTTCGGGTTCTTGGCGAGCACAGTCTTAACGTCCGGCTCGCGGCTCTTGAGCATGAACGGGCCGGTGCCCATCGCATTGCGCGTCGCGAAGTTCTCCTCGCGCTTGGTCAGATCGGCGGAGCGCGTCGCGTTGTTCTTTTCCGCCCAGGCCTTCGACATGATCGCGATCTGCGCGAGCTTGTCGGCATAGACCGGATCCGGATACTTCGTCTCCACCTCGACCGTCAGGTCGTCGATCTTCCGGACCTCCTTGAACGACGCGAAGTGGCCGCGCAAGTTCGACCCTTCGCTGTTGGCGCGGATCAGAGTGAACACAACGTCGTCCGCCGTGAACGGCGACCCGTCGTGCCATTTGACGTTGGGCCGCAGCTCGAACCGCCACACGGTCGGCTTGGGGTTGCTCCACTTCTGCGCCAGCGCGCCCTCGAGCTTCAGATTCTTGTCGCGCCGCACCAGCGGCTCGTAGATGTTGTGTGTGAAGCTCAACAGGAAAGTCTCGTTCCGCGCATGCGGATCCATCGAGTTGACGTCGCCGTCGTTGGCGAAGCGGAACGTCTTCGCGTCGACCGGCCCGGCCATGACCAGCAGGGCGACGGCCGCGGTCGCGAGGAGTGATCTGGTTCCAAACATGGAGCCCCCTATGAAGAGATGGGCGCCCTTTCCGAGCACGGGCGCATTGGCGGCCAGAATGGCGCACCCCGCGCCTTCCCTCAAGGGGCTAGCGGCCGACCTGCCGATGTTCGAACCGCGCCCGGTTGGCGGGGTCGAGGCTTACCTTAAGTCGAGTTGACCCGTTCGCATCGTCGCGCTCAAGAACCTCGCCGTGGCGGTAGAGCCAGGCGATCGCGGCGCCATCGCTCGACGGCACCGTGACGTCGACTACTTCCTTTTCGGCAGCGATGCGCTGGTCGAGCAGCCGCAGGAGCGCATCGATCCCCTCGCCCGTGATCGCCGAGACCGGGACGGTCGACGCATTGCGCACAGCCTGGTTGCGCAGCACGTCCTGCTGCTCCGGGCTCAGCAGGTCAATCTTGTTGAGCACCTCCACCAGCCCATGCTCGACCTGCTCGGCGAGCCCGAGTTCGGCAAGGACGAGATGGACATCCTCGCGCTGCGCCTGGCTCTCCGGATCGGCGATATCGCGGACATGGACGATGACATCGGCTGCACGCACCTCCTCGAGCGTGGCGCGGAACGCGGCGACCAGATCGGTCGGCAGATCCGAAATGAAGCCGACCGTGTCCGACAGAATCACCTTGCGACCCGAGGGAAGCTGGAGCGCCCGCATGGTCGGATCGAGCGTTGCGAACAGCATGTCAGCCGCGAGCACCCGGCCGCTGACCAGCCGGTTAAACAGCGTCGACTTTCCGGCATTGGTATAGCCGACCAAGGCGACCACCGGATATGGGACCCGCGCGCGCGCCTTGCGATGCAGCGCCCGAGTCCGCTTCACCGCATCGAGTTCCCGATTCAGCTTTGCAATGCGGTCGCCGATGATGCGCCGGTCCGATTCAAGCTGGGTTTCGCCAGGGCCGGCGAGAAAGCCGAAGCCGCCGCGCTGCCGCTCAAGGTGGGTCCAGGTGCGGACCAGGCGGCTCTTCTGGTAGGTGAGCGAGGCGAGTTCGACCTGCAGGCGGCCCTCGGCCGTACGCGCCCGCGCCCCGAAAATCTCGAGAATCAGGCCAGTCCGGTCGATGACCTTGCATTTCCAGGCCCGCTCCAGGTTGCGCTGCTGGATCGGCGAGAGCTGACCGTCGACGATCGCGACCTCGACGCGTTCGGCCTCAACCAGCGCCTTGAGCCGGTCGACCGCACCTTGCCCGAGCAGCGTGGCAGGCCGGTAGGCGGAAACGCGCACCACCTCCGCATGCACCACGTCGAGATCGATCGCGCGCGCGAGACCCACCGCCTCGTCGAGACGGTCCTCGGGCGTACGCAGCTCCGCACGCTCGGACTTCAGCGTCGGATGTACGACGAGCGAGCGGCCGCCGGTTTCCCGAGTCTCGAGGCCAGCGCCGTTGGTTGATCTGGTGTCTCTGTCAGCCGTCGGAGGATTCCTTGTCGCCTTCAAACAGCGAGATCGGTGCGGTCGGCATTACCGTCGAAATCGCGTGCTTGTAGACAAGCTGCGAATGGCCGTCGCGCCGGAGAAGGACCGAGAAGTTGTCGAACCAGGTGATGATCCCCTGCAGTTTCACACCATTCACCAGAAAGATCGTGACCGGGGTCTTGTTCTTCCGGATGTGATTGAGAAACACATCTTGGACGTTCTGCGACTTTTCCGCCGTCATGGTTCTGCGTCCTTCTTGTCGAAAGCCCTTATTGGAGCCGTGTTGAGGCTCGTGACCGCCCGGTTGGCCCGGGTCGACCGCGAACGAGGCGCTCAGACTAACACCGCCTTTAGGTAAGCCGTTCCCGAATAATTTACAGCCCTGCCCTCATCACAGGACAGGGAATCGCCTCGCAACACGGTTAAGATGCTGGATAAGACGCGGCAAAAACCGGCCCGCAAATCAGCGGGTTGTCTCAGGATGATAACCCATGATCTGAGCGCAAGCCGCACAATCTTTAATCACGAGCCCGCCGCCCGTTCACGGGCTCGCCCGCCATGTAGCTCATGTAGCGGGCGCGCAGCTTGAGGCTAATCGAACCGGGCCGGCCATTGGCGATAACCTGGTCGTCGATCTGCGTCACAGGCGTGACATAGGACGATGTCGACGTCACGAAGGCCTCGCGCGCCGCCTTCGCTTCGCTAACCGAGAAAGGCCGCTCGACCAGCGACAGGCCCTCCTCGCGGGCGAGTGCCAACACGGCACCGCGCGTGATTCCGGCAAGGATCGCGTTTTCGATCGACCGGGTGACGAGCTGGCCGTCGCGCGTGACGATCCATGCATTCGTGGAGCTGCCCTCCGTCACCAGGCCGTTGGCGTCAACCAGCCAAGCCTCATAGGCACCCGCCTCTTTGGCCTGCTGCTTGGCGAGGATGTTGGGCAGCAGCGACACCGACTTGATGTCGCAGCGCTTCCAGCGGATGTCCGGCAAGGTGATGGCCTTGACGCCTTCCTCCGCGATCTTTGCTGGCTGCGGCCGGGCGCGCCGCGCTGTCATCACCACCTGGGTCTTCGGATGCGCCGGGAACGCATGGTCGCGCGGCGCCACCCCCCGCGTCATCTGGATGTAGATGATCCCGTTCTCCACGCCATTGCGGCGGATCACTTCGTGCATCACCTGTTCCAGCGGCTTCCGCGCCATCGGCGGCGCGATCCGCAACTCGCGCAGCGAGCGCTCGAGGCGGTCGAGATGCGGGCCGGCATCGATCAGGTGCCCGTCCGAGACAGCGATCACCTCGTACACGCCATCAGCGAACTGATAGCCGCGATCCTCGACATGCACCGCGGCGGTGCGGTGCGGCACATAGCGTCCGTTGACATAGGCAATGCGGGACATGGTCTCCCTCGCGAACCGCGAAATGTTGGGAAAAGGTGATACCGAATTTCAGGAATCGAGCATGGGCGAGCGCTCGACCCCGTGGACGCCGAGCGACTTTAGCTTGCGGTGCAGCGCCGAGCGCTCCATGCCGACGAACGTGGCGGTTCGCGAGATGTTGCCGCCGAACCGTGTTACCTGCGCCAGCAGATACTGGCGTTCGAACAGCTCGCGCGCCTCGCGCAGCGGCAGCGCCATGATCTCCGCGCTGTACTCGCCCTTCAGGCTGGCCGGCACGATCGCGCCGACCTCGGGCGGCAGCATGTCGGAGCGGATTGGCGCCGACGGATCGCCCGGCGTCATGATCAGCAGCCATTCGACCACGTTGCGCAGCTGCCGCACATTGCCCGGCCAGTCATAGGCCTGCAGTGCCGCCATCGCATCTTCGCCGAAAGCGCGCGGCACCATGCCGCCAGCCGCGGCGGCGCGGCTCATGAAATACCGCGTCAGATCGGGGATGTCCTCGCGCCGTTCGCGTAGCGCCGGCACGCGGATCGGCACGACGTTGAGCCGATAGTAGAGATCCTCACGGAAGCGGCCTGCGGCAATCTCGGCAGCAAGATCGCGGTTAGAGGATGCGATCACGCGCACATCGACGCTCACCCGTGCCCGTCCGCCGACGCGCTCGAAGGTCTGCTCCTGCAGTACGCGGACGATCTTACCTTGTGTCTCGAGCGGCATGTCGGCCACCTCGTCCAGCAGCAAGGTGCCGCCATGGGCCTGCTCGAAGGTGCCGATCTTCGCCGGAGAATACGGCCCCTGTGCGCCCGCTTCGGCACCGAACAGCTCGATCTCCATGCGGTCCGGACGCATGCTGGCGCAATTGAGAATGATGAACGGCCCTTCGGCGCGGCGCGAGCGCGCGTGAATCTGCCGCGCCACGACTTCCTTGCCGGAACCAGCCAACCCAGTGATGAGAACGCGGCTGCCGGTCGGCGCCACGCGCTCAACGGCTTGGCGAACGGCATTGATCGCCGTGGACGTGCCGACCAGCTCGCTCGGATCCCCGGCGCGGAGGCGCAGCTCCTCGTTTTCGCGCTTCAACCGCGCCGCTTCGATCGCGCGCTCGACAACGAGCAGAAGGCGGTCGGCCTTGAACGGCTTCTCGATGAAGTCGTACGCGCCGCGCTTGATCGCAGCAACCGCGGTTTCGATGTTGCCGTGCCCGCTGATCACGACGACGGGCAGGTTCGGGTGATCGCGCTTGATCGCGTCCAACAGCTCCAACCCATCCATCTTGCTGCCTTGCAGCCAGATGTCGAGGATCACCAAGGTGGGGCGTCGGTTATGGATGGCCTCCAGCGCCGTCGTCGAATCACCGGCACCACGCGTCTGATGGCCCTCGTCCTCGAGGATGCCTCCGATCAGCATGCGGATGTCGGACTCGTCGTCGACGATCAGGATGTCATGAGCCATGCGCCGCCGCCTTCATCGAACCCGTCGCGTCGGCGCTCAACGCCGCCGCAGTCGCGGGGAAAACCAAGGTAACGATCGCACCGCCTTCCGGGCGGTCGGCGAGCGACAGCTCGCCTCCATGATCTTCCATAATTTTCTTTACGATTGCCAGCCCCAGTCCGGTCCCCTTGCTGCGCGTCGTGACATACGGTTCGGTCAAACGGTCGCGATCCTCCGTCGGCAGCCCCTTGCCGTTGTCCGCGACGACGATCGCGATCTGCCCCGCGCGCTCTTCGACGCGAACAACGATCCGACCTGGCTCTAATTCCGCGGCTGGCTCGCGGCCGTGAATTGCATCGACCGCATTCTGCAGCAAATTGGTCAACGCCTGGCCCACCTGGCGCTGATCGAGCGCGAGCCTTACGGGATGCCCCGGCAGGTCCGTCTCGAAAGTGATTTCGGGCCGGGCGTTGCGTTGCAGGAAGACGGTCTGCCGCACCAGCTCGACCAGATCCTCAGTGCGCATGACCGGCGCCGGCATACGTGCGAAGGATGAAAATTCGTCGACCATCCGGCCGATGTCGCTCACCTGCCGCACGATCGTTTCCGTGCAGATGCGGAACGTCTCGGGGTCGCTGGTGATCTCGGCCAGGTACTTGCGCTTGAGCCGCTCGGCGGAGAGCTGGATCGGCGTCAGCGGGTTCTTGATCTCGTGCGCGATGCGGCGCGCGACGTCGGCCCAGGCCGCCTTGCGCTGTGCCGCTTCGAGCTCCGTCACGTCGTCGAAGGTCACGACGAAGCCGATCGTGCCGCCGGCGACGCGCTCGCCGGCGATGCGCACAAGCAGCGTACGGCGCCGGCCGGCGCGCTGTATCACGACTTCGTCCTGCGCCAGCCGGTTCGGATCTGCCCGAGCCGCTTCGAACAGCGCCGCCATCTCAGGCACGGCCTCGCGGAAGTCGCGGCCGATCATGCGGTCGAGGTCGGTCGACAGCAGGACCGTCGCCGAGCGGTTCGGCAGATTGATGCGCCCGTCGGCGTCGAGCCCGACGACGCCGGCCGACACGCCGGAGAGCACCGCCTCGGTGAAGCGCCGGCGGTCGTCAATCTGCCGGTTGGCCTCGACGAGCTCGGCGCGCTGGGTGGAAAGCTGGCTGGTCATGCGGTTGAAGGCGCGTGACAGCGAGCCAAGCTCGTCGTCGCTGGTCCCCTCCTCGACGCGGACCAACAGGTCGCCGGATCGCACGCGCTCGGCGGCCGCGCTCAGGGCCGCGATCGGCTGCACCAGCCGCGTGGCGATCACCAGTCCAGTCCATACGGCAGCCAGCAACAGCAGCAATG
>DATAAP010000308.1:0-9477 GCA_036260035.1 Alphaproteobacteria bacterium
GCGTCGCGCCGCCGGCGCGCGTAAGGACCCTCAGCCCTTCGTCTTGCGCCAGGCCTCGTAGCGCTGGCGCACCGCTTCCGAGGGCGGATAGGTGCCGATGACGGGCGCGCCCTTGCGCACCTCCTCGATGACGAACTCCTCGAGCAGCTCCTGCTCCGCGGCGTCGCGCGCGACCTCGTCGGCGAGGTGACGCGGCACCACGACAACGCCTTCATCGTCGCCGAACACCACGTCGCCCGGGAAGACCGGAACGTCGCCGCAGCCGATCGGCACGTTCGTGTCGACCGCGTGATGCCGCACGAGGTTGAGCGGTGCTGCCGGCCCACCGCAATAGACCGGCATTTTAAGGCCGGCGATGGTCGTGGAATCGCGCAGGCCTCCATCGGAGACGAAGCCCGCGACGCCGCGCACCTCGAGCCGCGTCAGCAGGATCGAGCCGCCTGAGGCGGCGCTCGCGTCGCGGCGGCAGTCGCAGACGAGCACATGGCCCGGAGGAACCACCTCGATGGACTTGCGCTGCGGGTGCTCCGGGTCGGCGAACACGCCGACGTGGTCAAGGTCCTCGCGGGCGGGGATGTAGCGCAGCGTGAACGCCTCGCCGACCATCGGCTCGCCCGAATATGCAAGCGGACGCACGCCCTGCATGTACATGCGACGCAGCCCGCGTTTGAAGAGCTGGGTCGTCAGGGTGGCAGCGCTGCACTTCTTGAAGTTCTTGATGGTGTTCGGGTCGAGCACGACATCCTCCGGGAGCCTCTGGGCGCGGCAGACATAGCCGGAGAGGTCGGGCGTGGCAACCGGAAGGAAATTGCGATCGAGAGTCCGCTGCGTCCCGCTTGGCGGCGCTAAAAGGCCGATGCCGCGCGCAGGCGCCGGCGCGTCGCTGCGACCAAGCTCAGAAAGGCCGTGCGGCTCACTCCGTCGCTGCGCATGAGTCCCTGGAACACGGGATCGCGCAGCAGCTCGTCGAGCGACGGCTCGGGATCGTCGGCGTGGATGCTGGGATCACCAAAGAACACCACAGGGTCGATACGGCGTGCCATGGAAGTCTCCGAAAACCGTGGGCCGAGTCGCGTGGCCCGCGCCTCTTATTAGCGCCTCGGTCTGGACGTTGGTGTGACGTCGATCACAAGCCGGCTGTGGCCTGCGAACAAGCTTGGCAGATCAGTTTCAGCGAGCGACGAGCTCGTCGAGTGGCGCCACGATCGCGCCGGCGCGGATCGGCACGCAGGCCGGCGGAAAATCCTGGCGGAAGCGCGCGCCTGCGGCTTTCGCCTCGCCGATGAACCCGTCGAGATGGCGCATCGCGCCGGTGGGCAGGTCGTGAAGGACCATGAGAGTCCAGGGTTGCGCGCGAATCTGTTCGAGCGCGCGCTCCCGCCAGCCTTCCGGGTCGTTCCAGTCGCGCGGGATGGCGTTCCATAGGACGCAGGTGAAGCCGCCGGCGCAGAGGAAATCGACGACCGCAGGATTCATCAGCCGCCGGTCGATGTGGCCGCCGCCGCCGAACGGGCGGAACAGCCGGTCCGGGTGCGCAAGCGAGCCGATCAGCGCCTGCGTGCGGCCGATCTCGGATTCCGCGACATCCGGCTCGCGGCGGAGTCCCAGCGGCACCGAATGCGTGAAGGTGTGGTTGCCGATCCAGTGGCCCTCATCGGCCGCACGTTCGAGCAGGGCGCGGCGCGCGGGATCCAGCAGCTTGCTGCCGACTACGAAGAACGTCGCGCGGATGTCGTGGCGGGCAAGATCGCGCAGCACGCCGGGCGTGACGTCCGGCTCCGGCCCGTTGTCGAAGGTCAGGGTGAGATCGAACATCGGCCCTCAACGCGACGGACGGGGCGCCAGCGCCGAATCGGCGAGCGCCGGATATTGCACGAGCTTGCGCTCGATCCGCGCACCGGCTTCCCGCAAGGTGGCCAGGCGCTCATCGATCAGCCGCCGCGGCGTGATCCGCCCGGTATAACCGGATGTATTGAGTGCCGCCACCACGGAGCCGGTCGGGCCCCGGATCGGAATTGCGAGCGCAGTGATCCCGTAGTCGAGCTGATCGACCACGGTCACGTAATCGACGCGGCGGACCTCGGCGAAGATCCGCTCCAGCTCGCGCCGGGAGGTGACGGTCGCATCGGTGAGCTTGCGAAGCTGGGCACTCGCGAAATACGCATCGCGCGCCGCATCGTCGAGGAAGGCAAGCAGCACGCGGCCCATCGAGTTCGCGTAGGCGGGATAGCGGACGCCGACCGCTGCCGTCATGCGCACTGCCTTCTGGCGGGAGATATGCGCGACGTAGAGGATGTCGCCGCCATCGAGCACGCCGACGGACGCGGCATCGCCGAACGTCTCGACCAGTGCGCGGATCTCCGGCACGATCATCTCCTCGATCTGCGCCGCGCGCGTATACGCGGTGCCGAGACTCAGCACCCGCGCGCTCAGCACGAAACGCCGGCCGACGCGCCGCACATAGCCAAGCGCCTCCAGCGTATGCAGGCAGCGCCGCGCCGTCGCCGGCGGCAGCCGCGTGACCGCAGCCACCTCCGACAAGGTCATTTCCGAGTGCTCGCCGTCGAACGCCTCGATGACTCGCAAGCCGCGCGCGATCGCCTCGACGAACTCGCCCTCGTCGCGGCGGCTTGACTCGGATACGGCGGTGGCTAGTCTGTTCATTGCGCTGTACGAAGATATTTTCGCTAGACGAAAAAGACAAGGCGCGGCGCGACTGCCGTGCAGCCGGGAGGTGCAATCGATGGCCACCGCTATTCCTTTGAGCGAGCCGCAGCTCGGGCGTCTTGCGCGTCTCAAGACCGCGACGCTGTCCGATGCGCTCGATTCGCTCGGGATTGTCGGCGGCTGCCAGGGCCTGCTGCCGCTGGCGCGCGGCACGCGCATCGCCGGGCCGGCGCTCACCCTCCGTTACTTGCCGGCGGGGCTAAGCGGCGGCACGGTCGGCGACTATCTGCATCTGGCGAAGCAGGGGGACGTGATCGTGATCGACAATGCCGGCCGCACCGACTGCACGGTGTGGGGCGGCATCCTGAGCGAGCTCGCGCACAAGGCGGGTGTCGCCGGCACCGTCATCGACGGCGTGTCCCGCGATGTCGACCGCACGATCGAACTCGGCTATCCGATGTTCAGCCGCGGTGCGCACATGGTGACCGGCAAAGGACGCATCGCGCTCGAGCAGATCAACGGGCCGGTGGCGCTGGGCCGCGTGCGCGTCGAGCCCGGCGACATCGTCGTCGGCGACGACAGCGGCGTCGTGGTCATTCCGGCAAGCCGCTTCGAAGACGTGCTGGAAAAAGCAATTGCGATTGATGAGGCCGAACAGGCCGTGCTGAAGGACGTCGCGGGCGGGATGAGCCTCGAAGCGGCCCGCAAGCGGCACAATTATCACCTTCTGCAGGCTCGAACCGGCCGCGGGACGAAATAACCGGCGCCTCGACGGCCGCGCGCCGCGCGGCCGCGACGGGGACAGCCGCATCGAGGGAGGAGAGGACATGCGACGGCACTTGTTCGGCGTGGTGGCCGCGGCATTCGCCGCGATCGTCGGGATTTGCAGCGGCGCGGCGGCGCAGACTTACCCGTCGAAGTCGGTCACCCTCGTCGTGCCCTTCCCGGCGGGCAGCACAACCGATCTCGTCGGCCGCATCCTAGCCGGCAAGCTCGCCGAGAACCTCGGCCAGCAAGTGATTGTCGAAAACCGCGGCGGCGCCGGTGGCGCGATCGGCACGGAAGGCGTCGCGCGCGCGGCACCGGACGGCTACACGTTGCTGATGGGCACGATCGGCACGCATGCGATCAATGTCAGCGTCTATCCGAAGCTGCCCTACGACCCGCTCGCGGACTTCACCCCGATCATCCAGTTCGGCACGGCGCCGAACGTGCTGGTCGTGCACCCGTCCCTTCCGGTCAAGTCCGTGAGCGAGCTGATCGCCTATGCGAAGTCCAAGCCTGGACAGCTGAACTACGGCTCTTCCGGCAACGGCACCTCGAACCACCTCTCCGGCGCGTTGTTCAGCGCGCGCGAGGGGCTGCAGACGACGCATGTGCCGTATCGCGGCGGCGCGCAGGCGATCACCGATCTGCTGCGCGGCGAGATGTCGTTCATGTTCTACCACTATCTGCCGCTGCTGGCGCACATCCAGGAAGGCAAGCTCCGCGCGATCGCCGTGACCAGCGCTAACCGCATCTCCGCGCTGCCTGATGTGCCGACGATGAGCCAGGCCGGCATCAGCGACTTCGAAGTGTCGGCCTGGTTCGGCGTCTATGCGCCGGCGAAGACGCCGCAGGCGATCGTGCAGCGGCTCAATACCGACATCGCCCGGATCATCAGCTCGCCGGCCGTGAAGGAAAGCCTGATCGGCCAGGGCATCGATCCGGTCTACGGCACGCCGGAAGACCTTGTCGCCCTGATGAAGGCGGAGATCGCGCGCTGGGCCAAGGCGGTCGAGATCTCCGGCGCGCGCCTGTCGAACTAGCCGCGCCTGTGAAGAGGGGTTGATCTGATCCGCCAACTCGGGTTTTGTTGACGCAGCCGCGACGGGGTGCCGCACGGCCGCGTGCAACTCCAGTTTGGACCAAAACCAGATCCGGGAGGACTCAATGTTGGGAATGAGATTGTCGCGCCGTCTGTTCGGTGGCTTGTTCGCCGCCGCAATCGCGCTTGCGCTCGGAAGCGGCGTCGCCGCGGCACAGACGGTCAAGATTGCTATCGGCGGCGCCGGCTGCCTGTGCTACCTGCCCACGGTGCTCGCCCAGCAGCTCGGCGAATACGAGAAGGCGGGCGTCAAGGTTGAGCTCATCAATTTCAAGGGCGGCTCGCAGGCACTGACCGCCGTGCTCGGTGGCAGCGCCGACGTCGTCTCCGGTTACTACGATCACTGCGTCAATCTCGCGGCCAAGAACAAGGCCTTGGCAGCCTTCGTGACCTACGACCGCTATCCCGGCCTCGTCCTCGCGGTGGCACCGAAGAGCGCCAACGCGATCAAGTCGGTCAAGGACCTCGCCGGCAAGAAGGTCGGCGTCAGCGCGCCTGGCTCGTCGACGGACTTCTTCCTCAAGTACCTGCTGCGCAAGAACGGCATGGATCCCAACGGCACGGCCGTGATCGGCATCGGCCTCGACGCGACCGCCGTTGCCGCCATGGAGCAGGGCCAGGTCGACGCGGCCGTCATGCTCGACCCGGCCGTGACGCTGATGCAGAACCGCAGCAAGGATTTCAAGATCCTGACCGATACGCGCACGCAGAAGGACACGCTCGACGTCTTCGGCGGCGAGTATCCGGGCGGCTCGCTCTACGCGCCCGTCGACTGGATCGCCAAGAACGAGAAGTCGGCCCAGGCGCTCGCGCAGGCGATCGTCGCCACGCTCAAGTGGATTCACAGCCACAGCCCTGAGGAGATCATGGCGAAGATGCCGGACGAGCTGGTCGGCAACGACAAGGCGCTCTATCTCGCCGCGCTCAAGAACACGATCCCGATGTACTCGAAGGACGGCAAGATGGACCCGAAGGGCGCGCAGGCCGTGCTCGACGTGTTCAGCCAGTCGGTGCCGGAGATCGCCAACGCCAAGATCGACCTGTCGAAGACGTACACGAACAAGTATGCCGAGCAGGCTGCGGCGAAGCTCGGGATGACCAACTGACGGCGTCGAGGGCGGGGATGTCGGGTTTGGCTGCGTCATCCCTGCCCGGCCGTGACGCCGCGCCGGCGGCGATCGAGATCGAGGGCGTCACCATCGCCTTTGCGATGCCGTCCGGCGCCACCCGCACGGTGCTGCGCGACGTGACGCTGAGCGTTCCGGAGGGCAGCTTCGTCGCCATCGTCGGGCCGTCCGGCTGCGGCAAGTCGACCCTGCTCAACGTCACCGCCGGCCTGCTGGAATCGCCGAAGGGCCGCGTGCGCGTCTTCGGCGAGACGCTCAAGGGCATCAACAGGCACGCCGCCTATCTCTTCCAGCAGGACGCGCTGCTGCCGTGGCGCAGCGTGCTGCAGAACGTGATGCTCGGCCTCGTCTTCCGCAACGTGCCGCGTGCGGAAGCCGAGGCCAAGGCGCGGCACTGGATCGCGCGGGTGGGCCTGCGCGGCTTCGAGGACGTCTTCCCGCACCAGCTTTCCGGCGGCATGAAGAAGCGCGTCGCCATCGCGCAGAGCTGGATCGTCGACCCGCGCATCCTGCTGATGGACGAGCCGTTCGGCGCCCTCGACGTGCAGACGCGGCAGAACATGGAGAACGAGCTGCTCGATATCTGGCAGGAGAGCCGCAAGACCGTGCTGTTCATCACCCACGATCTCGAAGAGGCAATCGCCCTGGCGGACCAGGTCGTGGTCGTCAGCGCCGGTCCGGCGGCGCGCATCAAGGGCTCCTACGCGGTCGACCTGCCGCGGCCGCGCGACGTGGTGGAGATCAGGCTCAATCCCGAGTTCACCGCCCTCTACCGCCGCATCTGGGCCGATCTGCGCGACGAGGTGAAGCGTTCGCAGGAGGCGGGGCACTGATGTCGACGGTAATCGACAAGCCGCCGGCGGCGGACGCGCAGGACGAGGCCGTCAGCCTGCACGGCGAGAAAAGGCCGCACCGGCTGCTGACGATCGCGCTGCAGGTCGGGGTATTCGTGGCCCTGTGCGCCGCGTGGCAGGGGCTGGCCGACGCCAATCTCATCGACCCGTTCTTCTTCAGCCGGCCCAGCGACATCGCCTCGCAGATCTGGCGCTGGATGGTGAGCGGCTATATCTGGCCGCATCTCGCCGTGACATTGGCCGAGGCGATGATGGCCTTCGCGATCGGCACGGTGGCCGGCATCGCCGCCGGGCTCGCCTTCGCGCGCATCGAGTTGCTGGCCGCGGTGTTCGACCCCTATATCCGCATCTTCAACGCGCTGCCGCGCGTGATCCTGGCGCCGATCTTCATCCTGTGGTTCGGCCTCGGCATGGCCTCAAAGGTGGCGCTCGGCGTCACGCTCGTGTTCTTCGTGGTGTTCTTCAACACCTTCCAGGGCATCCGCGAGGTCGACCCGGTCGTGCGCAACAACGCGCGCATGCTGCAGGCGACCGACCGCCAGCTCCTGCGCCATGTCTATCTGCCGTCGGCGATGGCGTGGATCTTCTCCAGCCTGCACACGAGCATCGGCTTCGCGCTGGTCGGCGCCGTGGTCGGCGAGTACATCGGCTCGGCGCGCGGTATCGGCTACGTCGTGGCGCAGGCGCAGGGTGTGTTCGACACGGCCGGCGTCTTCGCCGGCCTGATCCTCACCTCGGCTGTCGTCCTGCTGATCGACCTCGCCATCCACCGCTTGGAGCGCTATCTGCTGCGCTGGCGGCCGCGGGTGTAAGCACGCGTCGGCGTTAGCCGCAGCAGCCCGCGATCGCCCTCGTCTCGACCGCGCCCGGACCGCACGGCGCCTCGGCCCATGGGCCCAGGCCAAGCCGTGCGCGGGCCACATCGATCGCGCCGACGAGATCGGCGCAGCGGACACCGTCCCGCGCCATGAGGGCATGGATCACCGGATCGTCGATCAGCTCGGCCAGGGACGGCTCTCCGTCGACCTGCCGCGAGCGGCGAGAATGCGAGCGTAAGATACGTGTTGCCATAGGGCAAATTTGAAGCGCCGCGTACTGCAACTCAAACGAGGAAATCTCAGCCGTGTCGATACAAATGCTCATGTCGCGCGATCACCTCACGCCGGCGGCAGCCTGCTTCTTCGCGACCCGGGCACTGAAGCTGTCCCAGCGCACGACCGCGCGGCGGTGCAGGCCGCCGCCGATCGCGTCGATACCATCGTGCCCCTTCACCTCGAACTCGAGGATGCGGCCATCCACCTTCGTGCAGGTCGCCGTGACCGTGACGGTCAGCCCGGGCGGCGTCGCAGCGCTGTGACTGAAATCGACGTGAATGCCGAGGCTGCCTTCACCCGGGTCGAGATGAGGGCGCATCAGCTCGATGCATGCCCATTCGAACAGCCCGACCATGAAACCCGTCGCGAAGACCTTGGGCATCTCCACGAAGCCCGGCGCCTCGGGATAGAGATACGGAACGGTCTTGTTCTCCGGCACGGTGAACGTGAGCGTGTGAGTGAGTCCGGCTTTGAGCGTGTCTTTCATGGTCGTCCTGTCCTGGCGAATCGGAGATACTAGTGTGTCGCCCGAATCCCTGCCGCGTAAGCCCCCATGAACGACCTCTTGTCCCTGGCCGAACGGGCCGCAGCACTCCTGCTGGAGCGGCGCGAGACGATCGCGGTCGCCGAGTCCTCTGCGGGCGGCCTGATCGCCGCGTCGCTGCTCGCCGTATCCGGCGCCTCGGGCTACTTCCTCGGGGGCGCCGTGGTCTACACGCGGTCCGCGCGCTCTGCGTTGCTCGGCATCACCGAGACGCAGCTCGCGGGCATAAGGCCGTCAACCGAACCGTATGCGCAGCTGCTCGCGCGCACGGTGCGCGAGCGCCACGGCGCTGCATGGGGCCTCGCCGAGACCGGCGCGACCGGCCCGACCGGCAACCGCTACGGAGACGCACCGGGTCATGCCTGCCTTGCGATCGCCGGCACTATCCAGCGCGCGACCACGCTGGAGACGGGCAGCGCCGACCGCCGCGCCAATATGCGCGCCTTCGCACGCGCGGCGCTGGAGCTGCTGGTTGCCGAATTGAAGCGCTAGCCGCCCAGGAATATCTCTCATCGACACTCATGGGTGGCTTGCTATCGCACCTCCGGCGATCACCAGGTCGGGACGAGAGACCCCTTGAACTGCTGCTCGATGAACGCTTTCACTTCCGGCGAGCGGTACGAGCGCACCAGGAGCTGGATCTCCGGACGCGTCCGATCGCTTTCGCGCACCGCGATCACATTGGCATAGGGCGAGTCCGCGCTTTCCATCGCGATCGCGTCGCGCGTCGGCGAGAGCCCCGCCTGGATGGCGAAGTTCGTGTTGATCGCGGCCGCGTCCACGTCGTCGAGCGAGCGCGGGAGCTGTGCTGCGTCGAGCTCGATCAGGCGCAGGCGCTTCGGATTGTCGGTCACGTCGATCGGCGTCGCGCGCAGGCCGGCGTCGGAGCGCAGCTTGATCAGCCCCTCGCGCTGCAGCAGCAGGAGAACGCGGCCGCCATTCGTCGGATCGTTCGGCAGCGCCACCTTACCGCCCGCGGGCAGATCTTTCAGCGCCTTGTACTTCCGCGAATACATGCCGATCGGGAACACCACCGTCTGGGCGATCGAAACGATCTTGTAGCCGCGGTCCTTGATCTGCTGATCGAGGAAGGGCTGGTGCTGATAGCTGTTGGCGTCGAGATCGCCCTGGGCCAGCGCCGCGTTCGGCTGGATGTAGTCGCTGAACTCGATGATCTTGATCTCGAGCCCGTCGCGCGCCGCGACCTTCGCCGCGACTTCCATGAGCTGCGCATGCGGTCCGGCGGTGACGCCGACGCGCAGCGGGCGAGCGGTCTGGCCGAAAGAGGGCCACGGCAGCACGGCAGTCGCGAGTCCGGCCAGGG
>DATAAP010000309.1:0-3795 GCA_036260035.1 Alphaproteobacteria bacterium
GTGCAGCTCGCCTGGCAGGCCGCCAGCGGCGCAGACCATGATGTTCGGCCCTTCCGCGGCGCGGTTGACGGCGCCGAGCACCTGCGCGTCGGTCGGCAGATTTCTTCGCGGCTTCGTCACGCGGTCGACCACGTCGTTCCATTTCGCGATGAGCGCTTTCGCGCGCGAGGTCCATGGCAATGGCGCGCGCCAGTCGCCGAGCGCATTGTCGAGATCGTCGAGCCCGCTGCGCGCGTCGGCCACGAGCGGCAGCGCACCATGCTTCGCCGCATCGAAGCTCGCGGCATTGAGCTGCACCAGGCTCGCGCGCGGGTTCTGAAAGACGGCGCGCGAGCCGGTCGTGAAATCGGCAAGCCGCGTGCCGATCGCGAGCACGCAATCCGCCTCTGCAGCGAGGGCGTTCGCGGCGCTGGAGCCGGTGACGCCGATCGCGCCGACATTCATCGGATGATCCCAGCCGAGGCAGCCCTTGCCGGCCTGCGTCTCCGCGACGGGGATGCCGCGTGCCTCCGCAAATGCGGCGAGGCGGCGCTCGGCGAGCGCATATTTGATGCCGCCGCCGGCGACGATCAGCGGCCGCTTCGCATCCCGCAGGGCGGCGGCGGCCGCCTCGAGCTGTTCGGCGTCCGGCCCGACGCGGCGCAGGCGATGGATGCGCGGCTTGAAGAAAGACGTAGGAAACTCGTAGTCCATCGTCTGGACGTCCTGCGGCAGCGCCAGGGTCACCGGGCCGCATTCAGCAGGGTCGGTCAGCACGCGTAGGGCGGCCGGCAGGCTGACGAGGAGCTGCTCCGGCCGGGTGATGCGGTCCCAATAGCGCGACACCGGGCGGAAGCAGTCATTCGCCGAGATCGTCGGATCGCCGAACGCCTCAACCTGCTGCAGCACCGGGTCCGGCCGGCGGTCCGCGAATACGTCTCCAGGCAGGAACAGCACCGGCAAGCGATTGACGTGTGCGACCGCCGCCGCAGTCACCATGTTGGTGGCGCCGGGACCGATCGAGGTGGTGCAGGCCATCATGCGCCGCCGCCGCCAGGTCTTGGCATAGGCGATCGCCGCATGCGCCATCGCCTGCTCGTTATGGGCGCGGAAGGTCGGCAGGCGGTTGCGGATCGCGTGCAGCGCGGGACCGAGTCCCGCGACATTGCCGTGGCCGAAGATCGCGAAGACGCCGCCGAAGAGCGGCACCGTGCCGCCATCGTGCTCGGTCATCTGCACGGCCAAGAACCGGACGATCGCCTCCGCGGCGGTGAGACGCAGCCCCGCCATTCTTGTTTCTCCCTGTCATCGGGCGATGGATACGATGAAACAATTGACGCGGCCCGGGACATTACGGATTTATGACGGCCCGAACAAGCGCGCCGGCATGTCGCTGGCCAGAGAATGGGAACCGATGCTCACCTTTGCCCAGTTCGGCGCCGGACGGATCGGCGCCATTCATGCCGCCAACATCGCTGCGCGCGACGATTCCCGGCTGAAATACGTGATCGACGTTAATGCGACCGCAGCCCAGGCGCTCGCCCAGAAATACGGCGCCAGCACGGGCGACACGGTGACGGCGCTGTCCGACCCGGACGTTGACGCGGTCGTCATTGCATCATCCACCGACACCCATGCCGATCTTGCCATCGCCGCCTCGCGCGCCGGCAAGGCGATCTTCTGCGAGAAGCCGATCGACCTGTCGCTGAAGCGCGTCGATGCATGCCTTGCCGCAGTTGCGAAGGCGCACGTGCCAATGCTGGTCGGCTTCAACCGGCGCTTCGACCCGAATTTCCGCGCGCTGCACGACCGTTTGCGCGCGGGCGAGATCGGCAAAGTGGAGCAGGTGATCATCACCAGCCGCGATCCCGGCCTACCGCCGCTCGAGTACCTCAAGGTCTCAGGCGGGCAGTTCCGCGACATGACCATCCACGATTTCGACATGGCGCGCTGGCTGCTTGGCGAGGAGCCGGTCGAGGTCTATGCACTGGGCAGCTGCCTTGTCGACCCGTCCGTCGGCCGTATCGGCGACATCGATTCGGCGATGATCCTGATGCGCACCGCCTCGGGCCGCCTCTGCCACATCAACAACAGCCGCCGCGCCTCCTACGGCTACGACCAGCGCATTGAGGTGCACGGCAGCAAGGGCCGGCTCTCCGCCGGCAACCGGATCGCCACCACGGTCGAGAAGGCCGACGCGCAGGCGGTGAGCGGCGACAAGCCGCTCTACTTCTTCCTGGAGCGCTACGCGGATGCCTATCGCGCCGAGCTCGACGCGTTCATCGCCGCATTGCGCGGGAAGAAGCCGATGCCGGTCGGACCGGAGGACGGGCGTCAGGCACTCGTCCTCGCCGAGGCGGCGCTCAAGTCGCACCGCACCGGCAAGCCGGTGAAGCTCGCGAAGAAGGGCCGGGCATGAGCGAGATCCGCATGGACGGCAAAGTCGTCCTCGTCACCGGCGGCACGCAAGGTGTGGGCGAAGCCATCGCGCGCGAGGCCGCCGCAAGCGGCGTCAAGGGGCTCTGCATCACGGGGCGCGACCCCGCGCGCGGCAACAGGGTCGCGAAGGAGCTCGAAGCGCTCGGCTGTCCCACGCTGTTCGTAGCCGGCGATCTCGCCGACGCGGCAGCATGCCGCACCATCGCGGCGAAAGCGTGGGAGCGCTTCGGCGTCGTCGACGGGCTCGTCAACGCCGCTGGTCTGACCGATCGCGGCACGATCGAGAACACCAGCGTCGAGCTGTGGGACCGCCTGTTCGACGTGAACGCGCGCGCGCCCTTCATCCTGATGCAGGAGGCGGTGCGGCGGCTGCAGGCGGCAAAGCGTGCCGGCAGCATCGTCAACATCATCACGCGCTCCAGCCACGGTGGGCAGCCGTTCCTGACTGCGTATTCGAGCTCCAAGGGCGCGCTGGCGATCCTGACCAAGAATGTCGCGCATGCCGTGCGGCACCACCGCATCCGCGTCAACGGCCTCAACATCGGCTGGACCGAGACGCCGGGCGAGCACGCGATCCAGAAGCGCGACGGCAAGCCGGCCGACTGGCTCGAGCGCGCCGAGCCCAACCAGCCCTTCGGCCGCCTGATCAAGCCGAAAGACGTCGCGGTGGCCACGGTCTATCTGCTCAGCGACGCGAGCGAGATGATGACCGGCGCGCTGATCGACTTCGACCAGAACGTGATGGGCGCGTACGACTAGCCGGCCTGTTCTGGCGGCGTGCGCCCGTGTGGCTCCGCGTCCGCCGTGGGACAGGAGGATGATCGAGCGTACGCCGCTGTAACGACGGCGCAATGCGCCGGCGACCGAGCGTCTTCGCGTGTGAGCTCGACGACAGACGGGTCGAACCAATGAGACAAGAAGCTGCGGCCCGAGGTCGCCGCACCAAGACTCCCGGACAGCAGAATTATTGTGATTCCGGCTGCCGCGAGCACCAGCATTGTCGCGAATGAGTCTGCCCACACGCGGCTCGGCGCGTGCGTAGCGCGATCGTCGGGCATGGCACGGGCCCTAGTTCGCACGCGTGAACTCCATAATCCAATTGGTCTCCCACGTCGTGCCGGCGTCGGGCGAGAAGGCCTGCGTCCAGCGTGCGCTCGTCGCAGTCATGTCCGACCAGATGTAGCGGACCCGGATCGGGCGCCCGCGTAGCGCGTCATCGCCGAGAAACGTGCCGACATTATTCTTGAAGCGGCCGTGGACTGGCGACTGCAGGCCGGGGTCGCGGCTATCTGCCCACCAGATCGACCACAAGCCTTGCGCAGGATCGAACAGTCGCAGGGCCGCGCCGCGATAGGTCCCGCCCGGCAGCTCGATGAT
>DATAAP010000310.1:0-2522 GCA_036260035.1 Alphaproteobacteria bacterium
TTCGGCGACAGCCCGCGCGCGAAGACCGGAAGGCCGACCTGCTCGATCCCGTCGATGTCGCGCACCAGGCCGTCCGTGATCACCGCGACGATGCCGGCATTCCTCGCCATGCCGAGATAGATGTCGCCGACGACCGAGGCGACCTCGCAGTTCTCCGTAGCGATCACGAGCACGTCGCCCGGTTGCGCAAGGGTAAGCGCCGCCCATGGCGTCAGGTTGTCGCTCGGCACCGTCCAGACGGTCAGGGCCGAGCGACAACCTCGCGACGTATGCCGCGCTCAGCGTCGCCAAGCCCGGCGACGTGCTCCTCGTCGCCACCGAGAACTGCGAAAGTGCCGCGGTCACCGGCGACATCGTTGTCGGCATGGCGAAGAACGCCGGCATCGTCGCGGTGATCACCGACGGCCTGGTGCGCGATATCGACGGGATCGAGCAGGTCGGCCTTCCGGTCTTCGCGCGCGGGCTGTCGCCGAATTCGCCGTTCAAGAATGGGCCGGGCCGCATCGGCTTTCCGGTCAGCGTGGGCGGACTCACGATCGAATCCGGTGATATCGTGGTGGGCGACCGCAACGGCGTCGTCGTCGTCCCGCGCCTGTCGGTTCCGGGCGTGTTGTCCGAGCTGGAGAAGGTCAAGAAGAAGGAGAAGGAAATGGACGAGGCGGTCGCCGCGGGCGCGAAATATCCCTCCTGGATTCCCGACTACCTCGCCAAGAATCCTATGATCGAGGTCGGGTGAAGGCGACGATGTCTCACACGGTGCTCTATCTGAGTCATGCGCCCGAGGCGGTGTATGACATCATCCGCGGCACGGCGCCGGCCGGCTATGAGCTCGTCACGCTGCGCGAGGACAGCGATGCCGAGCGGCTGGAGAGGATCCGCGATGCGGAGGTGGTGATCGTCGCTGCGTATCCGCTCACGCGGGCGATGCTCGATGCGGCGCGACGGCTCCGCCTCGTGCACCATCAGGGCGTCGGCTACCAGGACACGGTGGATTGGCAGGCGCTAGCGGCGCGCGGAATCCCGCTCGCGCTCACGCCCGCCGGAACGACGATCGGCGTCGCCGAGCACACGGTGCTGCTGATCCTCGCGGCCATGCGGCGCCTGCCATTCGCCGATAGCGAGCTGCGCCTCGGCCGCTGGCACATCAATGCGCTGCGGCCGGTATCGCGCGAGCTGGCGGGCTGCACGGTCGGCTATATCGGGATGGGCCGCATCGCCCAGGCTGTCGCCGAGCGGCTGCGTCCGTTCGGCACGCAGGGGCTCTACCATGACGTCGTGCCGCTGTCGGGCGAGCGCGAGGCGGCGCTCGGCGTCCGCGCCGCTTCGCGCGACGAGGTCCTGTCGTCGAGCGATGTCGTCACCTTGCATGCGCCCGCGACGCCCGCGACCAGGCACATCATCGATGCGCGCGCGATCCGACGCATGAAGCGCGATGCATTCCTGATCAATACGGCACGCGGGAGCCTAGTGGACGAAGCCGCACTGGCAGAGGCCTTGCGCGAAGGCCGGCTTGCGGGCGCTGGCCTCGATGTGTTCGAAAAGGAGCCGCCGACCGGAAGCCCGCTGCTGGATCTTCCGAACATCGTGCTGACGCCGCATATCTCCGCGGGCACGCGCGATGCGCTCGCGCAGAAGATGCGCGCGGTGTTCGAAAACGTGCAGCGCTTCTATCGCGGCGAAGCGCTGGAGAACGAGGTGAAACTGACCCCGCTCGCGGCTCGCGAGGCCGGCTGAGGACGGCTCAGGCGCTGCGTCGCTTCGCGCTCGGGCGCTCCGCAGCTGCGGCAGCGGGCGCCGCCGGTATCCAGCCCTGGATCGCCATGTAGACCTGCTTCGACGGCTGCGTGTGCTCGACGCAGAGACGGACGATGCGCTCGCGGTCTCCGCGCTTGAGCGCCTCGATCATCTCGTGGTGCTGCTCGGCGGCGCGCCGCGCCAGCGGCTGATTGGCCATCAGGTGGCAGCGGAAGGCGAGCGACAGGCGCGCATACTCGTTGATCGTGGCCACGAGATAGGGATTGCCGCAGGCGGCGAACAGCGTCTCGTGGAACTCGTTGTTGAGCCTGTGGATGTCCGACAGATTCTGCCGCTCGACGGCCGCGCGATGGGCGCGGTCGAGCTCTTCTAGGCGGGCCACCAGCGCCGGTGCGGCCGGCAACGGAATCAATGCCGCCGCGTGAGCGTGCAGCATTTCGCGGACCGCGCAGATCTGCTCGACCTCCTCACGGGTGAAGTCGCGCACCTGGGCGCCGCGGTTGGCGACGCGGACAACCATCCCGGTGCGCTCCAGCTCGGCCAGCGCCTGTCGGACAGCGTGGCGCGTGGCATCGAACCGGTCGATCAGGTCGTCTTCGACAAGGCGCTCGCGCGGCCGCAGCCGCCCGAACAGGATGTCCTCCTCGAGGGCCCGCACAAGCTCGCCGGTCGTTTCCTTGTCAGGGGCGCGTGCCAATCGCTACTCCAAGTGATCTCGCCGCGATAATAGCAGAGCGGCGGCGGTGCGGGAGGCCGGACTTTGGGCG
>DATAAP010000311.1:0-6265 GCA_036260035.1 Alphaproteobacteria bacterium
CGAGGTCCATGTCATGCTCGATGATGAGCACGGCTATGTCGGCGGGCAGCTGGTCAATGATGTCGAGGATGATGGCGCTCTCGTGCGACGGCACACCGGCGGCGGGCTCGT
The DNA here is from genome assembly GCA_036260035.1 of Alphaproteobacteria bacterium. Lineage (GTDB taxonomy): Bacteria > Pseudomonadota > Alphaproteobacteria > CACIAM-22H2 > CACIAM-22H2 > DATAAP01. The sequence continues at coordinate 112 of DATAAP010000311.1, forward strand.
CCAGCAGCAGCACTTTCGGCCGCAGCCCGAGCGCTATCGCGATTTCTACCAGGCGCTGCCGGCCATAGGGCAGCTCGCGCAACGGCCGCATCGCCTCGTCGGCGATGCGCAGCCGCTCTAGCAGCGCGTATGCCTCCTCGACCACGGCACGATGCGAGCCGGCGACGCGGAACATGTCGCCGGCCACGCCCTCGCGCTCGCCGATCGCCAGCGTCACGTTCTCCAGCACGGAGAGGCCCTTGAAGAGCTGGTTAATCTGGAAGGTGCGCCCCAGGCCACGCTTGACGCGTGCCTCCTGCGACAGCGCGGTGATGTCCTCGCCGCTGAGCAGTATGCTGCCTGACGAGGCCTTCAGCCGGCCGGTGATCAGGTTGATGAAGGTCGTCTTACCAGCACCGTTCGGGCCGATCAGCGCTTGGCGCGCGCCGACATCGAGCGTGAAATTGATGTCCTGCGCCACGCGCAGCGCGCCGAAGCTTTTCTGCAGGCCGCGGGTCTCGAGCGCCGGCATCATGGCTTGCTCCGCCGCAGCGTGCGCCAGGCTTGCTCGGCAAGGCCCAGCACGCCGCCACGCGCGAACATCACGACCAGCACGAGCAGCAGGCCGAGCCAGAAGAACCAGTAGACCGGATCGGTCTTCGCCAGCTCGTCCTCGGCAATCATGTAGATCGGCGCGCCGACGAAGGCTCCGTAGAGCCGTCCGACGCCGCCGAAGATCAGCATGATCAGGATAGCACCGGAGCGCTGGAAGCTGACCACGTTGAGGCCGACGAACTGCGTGGTCTGCGCCAGCACGCCGCCGGCGACCCCCGCCATCACGGCGGACAGCGCATAGGCAGTGACGAGCCGCTGCCGCACCGGCGTGCCGATCGCATGCATGCGGATGACGTTCTCGCGGATGCCCGTCAGCGAGCGGCCGAAGGGCGAGTGCACCAGGATGCGCATGAACACCCAGCCGAGGAACAGCACGGCAAGGCTGTACCAGTAGGCGGTGCGCCCGAACATGTCGAAACGGAACGTGCCGAAGACCGGCGCCACGCTCATGCCTTGCAGCCCGTCGGCGCCGCCGGTCAGCCAGCTCGCCTTGTTGGCAAGCTCCTCCAGCATGAAGACGATCGCGAGCGTCAGCATTAGCAAGGTGAGGCCGTGCGTGCGCAGGATGATCAGGCCTGAGATGAGGCCGACGAAGCCGGAGATGGCGCCGGCAGCGACGAGGGCTGTGAGCGGCTCGTGCCAGCCCTGCACCGCGAGGATGCCTGCGGTGTAGGCGCCGATGCCGAAGAAGGCCGCATGGCCGAGCGTCACGATTCCCGCGTAGCCGAGGATCAGGTCCAGCGACAGCGCGAACAGCACCATGATGAAGATCTGGCTGCCGAGCGCGAGATGGTCGGGGAAGAGGAAGTAGCCGGCGACGGCGATGATCCAGGGGGTCAGCTCCCACCAGCGCAGCCGGTGGCTGCGCAGCATGGCGTCGACGGGCGAAAGCGGCTTCGACTTCGGCAGCATCACGCCCTTCCGAACAGCCCGGCGGGCCGCCACAGCAGTACCGCGAAGGTCGCGACATAGATGAAGAATGCGCCGAATTCCGGGATCAGGTACTTGCAGGCGAAGTCGCTGATGCCCAGCAGCAGTGCCGCGAAGAACGGACCTCGGATCGAGCCGAGCCCGCCGACCGCGACCACGATTAGGAAGTAGACGAGGTGCTCGAAGGCATAGCCGGGATTGATGGCGAGGATCTCGGCGCCGAGGCCGCCACCGAGGGCCGCGAGAGCGCTGCCGAGCGCGAAGGTCATCGTGAACAGGCGTCCGGTGTTGATGCCGAGCGACTGCGCCATGCGGCGGTTGTCGACGGCAGCGCGGATGCGCGCGCCGAAATTGGTGCGCTCAATGGCGAGCCACAGCCCCGCGACGATGACGAAGCCGGCGACCAGGATGAAGGCCCGGTAGGCCGGAAAGGTGACGCCGCCGGCCGCCAGCTCCGTGCGGAAGACATCCGGCACTGTCATGCGCTGCGGCAGCGGGCCCCACACGAACTTCGCGGCCGCGGTCGCCATGAAGATCAGGCCGATGGTGAACAGCACCTGCTCGAGCTCGCCGGCGCTGTAGAGCCGCGCATAGAGCGTGCGCTCCAGCACCGCGCTCGCCGCCGCGACGACGACGCAGGCCACAACGAGGGCCAGCGCGAACGGCACGCCGTGATTGTTCATCAATGTCACGGTGACGTAGCCGCCCGCCATCGCGAAGACGCCATGCGCTAGGTTGGCGAAGCCCATCAGCCCCATCGTCACCGATAGGCCGACCGACACGATGTACAGGATCATCGCGTAGGCGGTGCCGTGGAATAGGATGCTGATGAGGGAAGAGAGGAGTTGTTCCATTCCGGGCGAGGCGTGCCGCCGCTCACCGCTCGTCGCGCGCGGGCTGCGGCCGAAAGAAACAGCCCCCATGCTGGGCTGCCCGCGGCATGAGGGCCAGACACATCGTCATGCGTATTCTCGTTCGGCGCCGCTGCGCCGGGCAACCCTCACTTCGGCGGATTGAACTTCACCCACGGGTCGGAAACGTTCTCGATCGTCTCGATCTCGACATTCGCGAGCTTGCCGCCGACGCGGTCGAGGCGGCGCAGATACTCGTTCTGCACGATGTCGCGGGTGTTCGGGTCGATCATGATCGGCCCGCGCGGGCTGTTCGGATTCTTCCAGCCCTTGAGCAGCGCCATCGTCTTGTCGGGATCGATCTTGCCCTTCTGCTCCTTGATCGCATGGAAGATCGCCGCCATGCCGTCCCAGGCCCCCACGGCCATGAAGCCGGGCGAGGAGTCGGCCCCGTACGCCGCCTTCCATGAATCGACGAACGCCTTGTTGGCTGGGCGATTCCCTGCCGCGGAGTAGTGATGAATTGTGGTGATGATGCCAGACGGGATATCGCCCATGTTCGGCAGCTCCTCGTCCGGCGTAATGTCGCCGGGGCCGACCAGCTTGATGCCCGCCTGTGCCATGCCGAGGTCCTGATAGGCCTTCATCAGCGCAGTGGCCTGCTTGCCGGCCGGCACGAAGACGCAGAGCACGTTCGGCTTGGCGTCCTTGATGCGCTGCATGAACGGCGTGTAGTCAGGGGCCAGCACCGGCATGCGCACTTCGCCGATCATCTGGCCGCCAGCCTCGGTGAAGCCGCGCTTGAACGAGGCTTCGATGTCGTGCCCCGGCGCGTAGTCGGCGACGGCCGTGTACCCGGTCTTGACGCCCTGCTGCTTCGCCGCCCACTGGCCGAGCGGATAGCCGGACTGCCACATCGTGAACGACGTCCGCGCGATATAGGGCGATTGGCGCACGATGGCCGACGTGCCGGCATTCATGACGATCATCGGCACCTTCGCCTCGGTCGCTAGGGGCGCCACCGCCATCGCGTTCGGCGTATAGGTGAAGCCAGCCAGGAACTGCACGCGCTCGCGCGTGATCAGCTCTTGCGCCAGGCGCTTGGTGACCTCGGGATTGGGGCCGGTCTCGTCGCGCACGACGAGCTCGAGCTTGGTGCCCGGAGGCAGCTCCTTCTCGTGCTGCTTCACGTACAGATCGATCGACTTCTTCATCAGGTCGCCGAGCGACGCAGCCGGGCCCGAAAAAGTGAGCAGCAATCCGACCTTCACGGTCTCGGCCTTGGCGGGCATCGCAAAGACCAGCGCTGACGCCGCCAGCGCGTATTTCAGGAATCGCATGTGAACGCCTCCTTCACCCCATTTTTTAAGGCCGATATGACGGCTCTTGGATTGACTCGAAGCCTAATGAAAGATTGTTGGGACGTCAAACAATCGCGGCACTTGTGCGGCTTGCGAGAATCACTCTAGGGCCTGCGCCATGCTGTCGCGCAGCCGGCGCGCCCACAGCCAGCTCAAGGCGCACAGGACCGCACCGGCGCCGACGGCGAGCTGCAGCCCGACCTGCGACGACAACGTGCCCATGACCAGGGCACCGATCGCCGGTCCACCGCGGAAGATCATGCCATAGGTGGCCATCACGCGGCCGCGCATGTTGGGGGCGGCCGCATGCTGCACTAGGGTCTGGGCGCCGATGCCGTTGACGACCAGGGAGAAGCCGGCCACGAGCAGGCAGACAAAGGCTACCAGGAAATGATCGGTCGCGACGAAGCCGATCAGTGCCGCGGAAATGAGCAGCACGTTGGCGACGATCAACCGGGTCAGGCCGGCGATGCCCGGGCGCTGCGCCATCCAGAGGCCGCCCGCCATGGCGCCTAGCCCGGTCGCCGCGGTCAGCCAGGCGAGACCCTCGGCGCCGCGATGGAAGACAGCGTCGGCGAAGCCCGGCAGCAGCTCGATGAAGGCACGCGTGCACAGCGATGTGATGGCGAGGAGCAACAGCATCGGGCCGATACCCGGATGCCGCGTGGCATAGGCATAGCCATCGATCGTGTCGCCGAGGATGCCGCGGCGTGATGGCGCCAGATCCATCGGCGTCAGCCGGATCAGCGCGAGTGCTACGAGGAAGACCACATAGGTCAGCGCGTTGACCAGGAAGGCAACGCCGATCCCGCCATGGGCGATGGCGAAACCGGCTGCGGCGGGCCCCAGGAAGCGCGCGCTGTTGAAGACGATCGAGTTGATCGCGACGGCGGAAGACAGGTGCTCGCGCTCGACCAAGCTAGGGATCAGGGCAAGCCGCGCCGGCTGGTTCAGCGCGTTGGCGACGCCGAGCGCCACGGTGAGGGCGAACAGGCGCTCGATCGTCATCGCGTCCGCATACACGAGCGCCGCGAGACCGCAGGCCTGCAGCATGGCAATGATCTGGGTGACGACGACGATGCGCAGCCGATCGAAGCGGTCGGCCAGCGCGCCGGCGAGCGGGCTCAGCACGACCGTCGGAAACAGGTCGGCGAAGGCGACTAGGCCGAGCCAAGTGCCCGATTTGGTCAGCTGCCAGGCGAGCCAGCCGACCGCGACGCGCTGCAGCCACGTGCCGATCAGCGAGACGGCGTTGCCGATCGTGAACGCGCGATAGTTGCTTTGACCGAGTGCCGCCGCAATGCGGCGCAGCCCGATCATTTTGTCGGCGGACGAAGCCATTCCGTTGGCAAACGCAAAGTGGACGGTCGGCGTTGCAAGGGAACGCCGCCAAGGGCTTGCGCACAAGCAAACCGCCGGCAGGTCAAACCTGCCGGCGGCGCATGGCTCTCGGACGATGGTCGCCCGCGTGGGTCACTTCGGCGGATTGAGCACCTTGAACGGATCCTTGACCATCGGGATGGTCTCGAACTCGACGTTCGCGAGCTGCCCGTCCACGCGCTTCACCTCGCGGATGTATTCGTTCTGAATGATGTCGCGCGTCTCGGGATCGAGCATGATCGGGCCGCGCGGGCTGTCGTGCTTCCAGCCCTTCAGCGCAGCCATCGTGCCGTCCGGCGTCACCTTGCCGTTCTGTGCCTTGATGGCATGGAAGATCGCCGCCATGCCGTCCCACCCGGCCGCGCCCATGAAGTTCGGCGTGCTGTTGGCGCCGTATTCCTTCTTCCACGCGGCGACGAAGGCCTGGTTCTGCGGGTTCTTGAGCGCCGCCGCGTAATGGTGCGCGGTAATGACGCCGAGCGGTACATCGCCCATGTTCGGCAGCTCCTCGTCGGTCGTGATGTCGCCCGGGCCGACTAGCCTGATGCCGGCGTCCTTCAGCCCGAGATCCTGGTACGCCTTCATGACCGCGGTCGCCTGTCGGCCCGCCGGGATGAACACGTAGAGCACGTCGGGCTTGGCATCCTTCACGCGCTGCATGAAGGGGATGAAATCGGGGTTCGCCAGCGGCATGCGCACGGTGCCGAGCATCTGGCCGCCGCCCTCGGTGAAGCCCTTGATGAAGGCCTGTTCGCCGTCGTGGCCGGGCGCGTAGTCGCTGACGGCCGTGTAGCCGCGTTTCATGTTCGGCTGCTTGGCGGCCCACTGGCCGAGCGGATAGCTCGACTGCCACAAAGTGAATGAGGTGCGTGTCACGTAGGGCGAGGACACCGTCGTGTTGGTGCCCGCCGCGTTCATGATGACGAACGGCACCTTCGCCTCCGCGGTCAGCGGTGCGATCGCGTTCCCGTTGGGCGTGAAGATCACGCCGCCGAGGAAGTTCACGCGTTCCCGCGTGATCAGCTCCTGTGCCAGGCG
>DATAAP010000312.1:0-2635 GCA_036260035.1 Alphaproteobacteria bacterium
GCGTTCCTGCTCGAGTCGGTGCGCGCGGCCTACGGCCTGTCTGGCGCCATCGAGGATGACCATCGCGCCCTCGCTGTGCTCGAAGACGAAGTCAATCGCACGGTCGTCTCGATCGACCGCATGCTCAATGAGCTCTCGGAAGACGTCAGCCGCCAGTCGGCCTATATCAGCCGCGAACGCTCCAACCTCTCGACCTTGGCCCTCGCCATCAAGAACGGCGAGCTCTACGGCACCGGCCTCGGCAACCGCGCCTTCACGGCCGCGGCGGCCGAACCCAGCGCGCAGACGGGTGCCGCCCGGGGTCAGCAGCAGCAGCGCGCCGCCGCGACTCCCAGCAGCGACAGCCGGCCGCTGGTGGTGATCCGCTTCGACAAGGCCAATCCGACCTACGAGCAGGCGCTCTACACTGCGGTCAACCGCGCCCTCGAGCGCAAGCCCGACGCGCGTTTCGACATCGTCGCGGTAGCACCCAGCAAGGGGACGCAGGCACAGGTCGCGCTGGCCGCATCGAACTCGAAGAAGAACGCCGAGACGGTGATGCGCTCGCTCACCAATATGGGCCTGCCGGCCGACCGCGTGAAGCTGTCCTCGCGCTCCAGCGGCACTGTCCAGGCCAGCGAGGTTCAGGTCTTCGTGCGCTGACGCACAACTGAGCCGCAATTAGGAAAGGCCGCCCGTCGGGCGGCCTTTTTCTTGCCCTGCGATGCAGCGCCCTCAGCGCGCGCATTGGGCAGGTGCGAAGATGTCCTCGCCCCCGGCCCAGCGCCCGGCTGCGTCCTCCGTCTCGATCGCGATGCGGAGGGCAGCATTGAACTCGTAGCTGCGCAGCGGCAATCCACGCGCGGCGAGCGCTGCGCCAAGCGCGTTCACGCTGACCCCGAGCGCGTCCCAATAGGCCCGTGGCACTGGAACAGGCGTCGGCGTTCCCGCGAACGACTGTTCGCATGCATTGGCGTCGAGCGACACCGCCGCCCGGCAGGATAGCGGTCGGGAGTCATAAGCGCTGCAGCGATCGTTCTGCAGCAGTGGGCATGCGACGCGCGCCTGCATCCGCTGGAGCATCGTTAGGCCACGTGTCCTGTCGTCGGCATCACGGACCCGCGCGATCGTCGCGGCGCGGTGCGGCTCCGGCATGGCTTTGATCGTCTCGGCGAGGGCTAGCGCCTCGGGCACGGAAATCTCGATCAGCAGGGAGCGGCAGCAGAAGCTGCATCCGGCGCGGCACGCGATGTCGGCCGCTTCGGGCGCCGCCTTTGGCGCATAGCTGTCCAGAGCCTGCTGGGCCACCGCCCGCAAGGCATCCGCTGCGTGCCTAGGGAAGCCCATAGACAATCTCTACGCCTTACGGCCTTGAAATTGCGTTAACCGTTCTCGCGGTCGCGACCGCAATATTCAGCCCAGAAGCGGCGGGCGCGACGCACTGAAGGGGCCGAATTCGTTAGTGCGCCCGGTTGTCTGGGCGGCCATTTCTCTTTGCGCAATCTCCCGAGACCGGGACAAAAATCGCGGGCGGTGCTAAGGTCCGCACATGGTTGCGGCGCTATCCCTGACAGCGTGGCGCGCGCGCGGGAGGCAGCGTTTGTGGGCTCTCGTCGCGGCGCTCGCGATGGGATTCCACATCCTCACGATGGCGGTGCACCAGCCCGCGGCCGCTCCGCTAGCGTCGCACGCCGAGCATGCCGCACATGCCGACTGCCACGACGACGCGCCTGCCGCGCCGGGGCACGACAGCGGTGCACCGCACCGTCAGCACGCGCCGCCCTGTCCGATCTGCCAGAGCCTTCAGGCTTTCGTGCCACCGCCGCAGGCGCCGGCGGTGGTCCTACCGCTGTGGCTGGATGCGCGTCCGCTCGCGCTGCCCAGCATTGCAGCGCCGCCGCGGCTCATCCTTACTGACCTCAACCCGCGCGGCCCTCCCGTCCTCGGCTGATCCCGGAAAATCCGTAGCGCCGGCTCCGTTGCGCGGAGCGCGCGCTCGTCTATTCAGCCGATTCAAGGAGTGTTCGATGAAGTCCGTTCTTGTCGCATCCGCGCTGCTCGTCGCGGCCGCGGGCTCCGTCCATGCCCATGTCACCGCCAATCCCAACGAGGCGCCGGCGGACGCCTATTTCCGCACCGCGCTGCGCATCGGGCACGGCTGCAGCGGCGCTGCCACGACGGCCGTCCGCGTGAAAATCCCCGACGGCGTGCTGGCGGTGCGCCCACAGGCCAAACCCGGCTGGGCGATCGAGATCAAGCTGCGCAAGCTCGACACACCGGCGTCGCTCGGCCACGGCCGCACTGTCAGCGAGACGGTGGACGAGATTGCCTGGCGCGGCGGCCCGCTGCCTGACGCTCATTTCGATGAGTTCGGACTCACCATGCGGATGCCGGCGAAGGCCGGCGCCACGCTCTATTTCCCGGTCGTCCAGGAATGCGAGCAGGGCGTGCATCGCTGGATCGAGATTCCGGCGGCGGACCAGAAATGGGACGACCTCAAGGAGCCGGCTCCGTTTGTCCGGCTGATCGACGCCCCGAAGCGCTGAGGCCTGCGATTGATCGAGCTGCGCGCCGCGCCGGACCGCCGGCTGCTCTGCCACATCCATGCTTTTGGAAAGCGCCATGAAAGATTCACCCTCCGCGCCACGCCGTCGTG
>DATAAP010000313.1:0-27577 GCA_036260035.1 Alphaproteobacteria bacterium
GCGGTCCTTGAACACGCGCTGCAGCGCGCCCGTGTCCATCAGGCCGGGCAGGATGTTGTTCACCGTGACGCCATGCTCGATCACCTCGCGGGCGAGCGAGGCTGCCGCGCCGGTCAGCGCGATCCGCACGGTGTTGGACAGGGCCATGTTCGGATAGAGCTCCTTCACGACGAACGACGTGATGTTGACGATGCGGCCGAAGCGCCGCTCGATCATGGCGGGCAGGAAAAAGCGGACGGTCTCCACCGCCGCGAACACGTTCGTCTCGAACGCCGAGCGCCACGCCTCCGGGCTCGCCTCCATGAACTGACCGGGCGGCGGGCCGCCGGCATTGGTCACCAGGATCGAAACGGGCCCGATCGCCGACGCGGCCTTGAACAAGGCCTGCCGCTCGTCCGCGCGCGAGATGTCGCCTTCGACGTAGGCGGCGCCATTGCCGAGCTTCGCGGTGGCCGCCTTCCCGACCGCTTTGTCGCGTCCGTTGACGATGACGCGCACGCCGGCGGCCGCGAGCGCCTCGGCACAGGACAGGCCGAGCCCGCGCGTGCCGCCGAGGACGAGCGCCAGCTCGCCCTTGATGCCGTAATCGATCATTGCTTCTTGACCAGCGGGCACTCGCTCTCGTTCAAGGGCCGGAACGCCTGATCGCCGGCGACCGTGCGCACCACCTTGTAGTAGTCCCACGGGTATTTCGACTCCTCTGGCGTCTTGACCTGCACGAGATACATGTCGTGCACCATGCGGCCGTCTTCGCGCAGCTTCCCGCCTTGCGCGAAGAAGTCGTTCACCGGGGTGTCCTTCATCTTCTTGACCACGGCCTGCGCCTCGTCCGTTCCCGCGGCCTCGACGGCCTTCAGATAGTGCATCACGGCGGAATAGACCCCGGCCTGCGACATGGTCGGCATGGCCTTGTGGCGTTCGAAGAAGCGCTTCGCCCAGGCGCGGCTCGCGTCGTCGCGGTCCCAGTAGAAGCCGGTGGTGAGCAGCAGCCCCTGCGCGGTTGGCAGGCCGATGCCGTGGATGTCGGTGATGAAGGTCGCGAGGCCGGCGAATTTCTGCTTCTTCGAAAGCCCGAACTCGTGCGCCTGCTTGAGCGAGTTGCTGGTGTCGCTGCCGCCATTCGCAAGGGCGACGATCTTGGCGCCCGAGCTCTGCGCCTGAATGAGGAACGACGAAAAGTCGTTGGTGTTCAGCGGGTGCTTGACGCTGCCGAGCACCTTGCCGCCGGAAGCGCCGACCACGGCGGAGACGTCGCGCTCCATCGCATGGCCGAATGCGTAGTCGGCCGTGAGGAAGAACCAAGAATCTCCGCCCTCGCCGATGATCGCCTTCGCCGTGCTGACCGCGGCGGCATATGTGTCCCACGTCCAGTGGATCCCGGTCGGCGAGCAGGCTTTGCCGGTCAGATCGGCCGTGCCGGCAGCGGACGCGATCGACACGCGGTTCTTCTCGCGCGCGAGCTGCTGCACGGCGAGCACGACCGATGAGTTCGGCATATCGATGACCATGTCGACGCCGTCAACGTCGAACCACTGGCGCGCGATCTGGGCGCCGATATCGGCCTTGTTCTGATGATCCGCATCGATGACTTCGATGCGCTTGCCGGCCACCTTGCCGCCGGCATCCTCCACGGCCATGCGCGCCGCGACCACCGACCCGCGTCCGGCCAAGGCCGAGAACACGCCGTTCTGGTCGGTGAGCACGCCAATCTTCACCACGTCGTTGGAGATCTGCGCCGACGCCGCTGAGGCGAAGCAGACCGCAATAAGAGCCGCGCAGCTGATGGATTTCATCGTTCTCTCCCTAGGAGCGGATCTATCTTGATCGTTGAGCACTAGATTGCCGCAGCTCGGCGGCTGCCATTGCAGAAAACTCTTCCGCAGAGCGGAAATCAAATCAGCGGCCCGAATAACGCGGGCTGCGCTTCTCGAGGAAGGCCTGCATCCCCTCTTTCTTATCCGCCGTGGCGAAAAGCAGCTGCAGCGCCTTGCGCTCGAGCATCAGGCCCGCCGCCAGCGAGGCGTCCTCGCCGTGGATCACCGCCTCCTTGATCTGCGCCACGGCGATCGGCGGCAGGCCTGCGATATGGCGCGCCATAGCGAGCGCCTCGTCGAGCACGGCGTGGTCCTCGACCACCTTGCTGACAAGCCCCATGGCGAACGCCTCATCCGCGCCTATCATCTCGCCCGTCAGGGTGAGGCGCATTGCGTGGTACTTGCCTACGGCGCGCGTGAGGCGCTGTGTGCCTCCCGCCCCCGGCATGATGCCGACCTTGACCTCGGGCTGGCCGAGCTGCGCGCCGCGTCCGGCGACGATGATGTCGGCGTGCAGCGCCAGCTCGAGCCCGCCCCCGAGCGCATAGCCATTGATCGCCGCGATCAGCGGCACTGGGCAGTCGGCGATGGCACCCCACAGGCGCTCGCTGTGCCGCAGATACATGTCGATCGCCGACGCATCGACCATGTCCCGGATGTCGGCCCCGGCAGCGAAGACCTTCTCGTTGCCGGTGAGGACGACGCATCGAAGCGCCTCGTCCTCGGCGAAGCCCCGGAACAGCTCGGCCAGCCGACGCCGCACGGCCATGTTCAGCGCATTGCGCGCCTCCGGTCGGTTGATTCGAACGACGGCAACGCCGTCTGCCGCGCGATCAACGGTGATGATGTCGGACATTCTCAGGTCTCTGCTCAGAGCGGGCATTCGTCGGTGAATTTCGGTGGCCGCTTCTCGCGGAGCGAGGTAACGCCCTCGCGCACGTCCGGCCCCTTGAAGCCGAGGAACTCGAGCGCCAGCGAGGTGTCGAAGGTCGGCCCCGCCATGCGCAGCCAGTTGTTGAGGGCGTATTTTGTCCAGCGGATCGCGGTCGGCGAGCCCGCGCCGAGCCGTTTCGCGATCTCGACCGATTTGTCGTGGAGCTGCGCGTCGTCGACGCAGAGCGAAACGAGCCCGATCCGCTCCGCTTCCTCGCCGCTAACCGGCTCGCAGAGCAATAGATGGTACTTGGCCTTCGCGAGTCCGCAGAGCAGCGGCCAGACGATCGCCGCATGGTCGCCGGCGGCAACGCCAAGCCGCGTGTGGCCATCGATGATCCGCGCCGTGCGGCCGGCAATCGACACGTCGGCGAGCAGGCCCGCCACCAGCCCGGCGCCAACGGCTGGACCCTGCATGGCCGAGACGATCGGCTTCGAGCAGTTGATGACGTTGTACACGAGGTCGCGCGCCTCCTTCCACACGCGCGTCAGCACGTTGAAGTCGCGGGTCATCTCCTCGACCAACTCGAGATCGCCGCCGGCCGAGAACGCGTTGCCGGCGCCGCGGATGATGACCGCCGCGATTTCCGTATCCGCATCGACGTCGCGCCAGATATGCACGAGCTCCTCATGCATGCCGGCATCGGCCGCATTGAGGCGCTTCGGATTGTCCATGGTGATGCGGAGGATGCGATCCGCCGGGCGATCGAACTTCAGCTTCTTGTAGCCGGCATAGCGGTCGCTCATATCTTTTTCTCCCGGTTGGCCCAGTACGGCTCGCGCAGCACGTTCTTCTGGATCTTGCCGATCGGCGTTTTGGGAAAATCGTCGACGAACTTGATCAGGCGCGGCCGCTTGAACCGCGCCAGCTTGCCGGCGCAGTGCTCGACCAGCTCGCTCTCTGTCACGCGCGCCCCGGCCTTCAGTTTGACATAGGCGGCCGGCACCTCGCCGAAATGGTCGTCGGGAATGCCGAACACGGCCGCCTCGGCCACGGCCTCGACCTCGTACAGGACGTTCTCAATCTCCTTCGGATAGATGTTCTCGCCGCCGGAAATGATCATGTCCTTGGAGCGGTCGACCAGAGTGATGAAACCATCCTCGTCGATCGTGGCGAGGTCGCCGGTCCAGCCCCAGCCGTGCCGGAAGAACGCCTTGGTCTGCTCCGGCTCGTTGTAGTACTCGAGCATCACGTTGTCGCCGCGCGACACGACCTCGCCCACCTCGCCCGGCTTCACGGGGACGCCGTTCTTGTCCACGACGCGGACGTCGACGTTGTAGGCCTGTCGCCCGACCGAGCCCAGCTTGTCCGGCAGGTACCAGTGGCGAAGCACGCTGACGACGCCGATTTCGGATTGGCCGAAGATCTGCGTGAGCTTCACCTCCCGCAGCTTCTTCAGCATCTCGCGCTGCACCCAATCAGGCATCGGCGCGCCCGCGAAGCTCAGCTTGCGCCAGCTTGCATAATTCGCCGCATCGAAGGCCGGGTCCGAGACGACCATGTTGACCTGGGTCGGCACCATGAACGCCGCGGTCATCTTCGTGTCGCGCGCCATACGGGCGAAATCGTCGACGACCCACTTGCTGAGCATCGTCGTCGTGGCGCCTGCAAGTATCGCCGGCTGGAACATGATGTTCAGCGCCGCGACGTGGAACATCGGCGTGACGATGCCGACGACATCGCGTTCGTCGATCGCCTCCTCGACCATTACGGTATGCGCAGTGACCGCGCGGTTGCGGTGGCTGCAGAGCACGCCTTTGGGCCGGCCCGTGGTGCCGCCCGTGTAGGTCATGCAGAACGGGTCGTGCTCGGAGATCTTGACCGCCGGTTCGTCTGTGGGTTGCGCTTCGATGAACGCGGCGAAGGGCGTGGCGTCGGCTTTGGGCTCGCCGATGACTACGAAGTGCTGAAGCTTGGGGAGCTTCGCACGCACGGCGCCCACTTTTTCGGCGAACAGGTCCTCGAAGATCAGGACCTCTGCATCCGCCTTGTCGAGCACGAAAGACAGTTCCTCCGGCGCGTAAAGAACGGAGACGTTCACCAGGACATAGCCTGTGCGCGACGTGCCAAAGAAGACGATCCCGTATTCCGGGCGGTTGCGCGAGAGCACCGCCACCTTCGCGCCGGACTTGAGTCCGAGGCCGAGCAGCGCGTGCGCAAGCTGGTTCGATCTTGCGTCGAGATCGCGATACGAGAGCGAGGTGCCATTCCACAGGATCGCCGGCTTGCGCGGGAAGCGATAGGCCGAGCGGCGCAGCATGTCGCCCGTCAGCATTTCCTCACCTTGATTGCTTGTCTGCGTTCGACTTTCCGTCAGCCCCGTGCTAATCGCAACGCAAATGTGCGGAACGTCTTTCCGCTCTGCGGAAAGATAGGAATGGCCCACGGGAGGCGGCATTGGGACGCAAGGACAGGCAGTTCGTCGACGCGCTGGCGCGCGGCCTCGGCATCCTCGAGGCGTTCTCGCGCTCGTCGCGGCCGCTGAGCAATGGCGAAATCGCGCAGATGGCGCGCCTCGCCCCGTCGACCGTGAGCCGCCTGACGCACACGCTGACCGTGCTCGGCTATCTCCGCTTCGACCGCAACGTGCGCCGCTACATCCTCACGCCGAAGAACCTGACCCTGGGCTATCCGGTCCTCGCCGGTCTGTCGCTGCTCGACCGCGCCCGGCCGGTGCTCGACCGGCTGGCCGGCGAGACCGGCGAGAGCGCGGCATTGGCCATTCTCGACGGGTTGCATGCGACCTTCGTCGAGGTGGTGCATGGCAGCAATCTCGTCGCGGTGCGCCTTGCGACCGGCGCGCGCCTGCCGATTGCGCTCTCGGCGGCTGGATTGAGTCTGCTCGCCGGGCTGCCGGAAGCCGAAAGGCGGGCGCTCGCCATCAGGGTCCGCGCCGACCTCACGCAGCGCGGCGGCGACCTCGACGCCTTCGACCGCCGACTTGCCCAGGCTTGCGAGGAGCGAGTCGCCGTCGTCCGCGATGCTTGGCGCCGCGGCATCGGCGGTGTCGCGATCGCCCTGAAGCAGCAGGATCAGATCGTGTCGCTGACGATCCCGGTCGCGACGGGCAGCATCAGCGAGGAGGATATGCGCGGCCGGCTCGCGACGATGCTCGTCGAGGCGAGCCACTATCTGGCCGCAGACGGAGCACCGCCGGTCGCAAGAACCAGCGAACGCCGTTCGGCCCAGCGCGTATCCTAGGCCGCCCGCGGTCCGGTCACCCGGCGGCGCGACGCAATGCCTCGCCGGAGCTGGGATCGAAAAGGTGGATGCGTGCGGCGTCGAAGCGCAGCGACACGTCGTCATTGATCGCCACCTTCGCGTCGGCGCGGATCTCGGCGACGATGCGCTGCTTCGGCCCGATCTCGACGTCGACGAGCTTTTCCGAGCCCAGCAGCTCGACCATCCACACGCGCCCCGCAATCGCGCCCGGCGTCCCCGCCGGAACCAGCGTGACATCCTGCGGCCGTACGCCAAGGACGAGTTCGTTGCCGCTCGTGGCGCCGATCGCGCCGCGGAACTCCGGCGGCAGCGTGTAGCGATGGCCGGCAATCTCCAGTGCCGGCTCGCCAGCACGAAGCAATGTGCCGCGCGCGAAGTTCATGGGCGGACTGCCGATGAAGCCGGCGACGAACAGGTTGCGCGGCCGATTGTAGACCTCCTCCGGCGTGGCGAATTGCTGCACCTCGCCCTCGTTCATCACGGCGATGAGGTCGGACATGGTCATCGCCTCGAGCTGGTCGTGCGTGACGTAGACGCTGGTGGTCTCGAGATCGAGGTGGAAGCGCTTGAGCTCGGAGCGCATGGTCACGCGCAGCTTGGCGTCGAGGTTGCTCAGCGGCTCGTCCATCAGGAAGATGTCGGGCTTGCGGACCATCGCGCGACCGAGGGCCACGCGCTGCCGCTGGCCGCCCGACAGCGCCCGCGGCTTGCGGGCAAGCAGATGGAAGATCTCCAGCACCTTGGCGACGGGCTCGACGCGCGCGCGGATCTGCGGCCGGGGCGTGCCCCGCACGCGCAGCCCGTAGCCGATATTCCGCTCGACATCCATGTTCGGGTAGAGCGCGTAGTTCTGGAACACCATCGCAATGTTGCGGTCGCCGGGCGCCAGGTCGTTAACGCGCCGCGGACCGAAATAGATGTCGCCGCCGGTCACCTTCTCTAGCCCGGCGATCATCCGCAGTAGGGTCGTCTTGCCGCAGCCGCTAGGCCCCAGCAGCGTCACGAAATGGCGGTCCGGAAGAACGAGATCGACGCCCTTGAGCACCTGGTTGGAGCCGAAGCTTTTCGAGACGCGCTGAAGCCGGACGTCCATCGCATCAACCCTTCACGGCACCCGCGCCGAAGCCGGCGACGAGATGCCTTTGCAGCAGCATGAACAGGATTGCCATCGGCACCGTCATCAGCACCGAGGATGCCATCATCAGCCCCCAGTCGACATGCGTGCCCTCGAAAAAGTGCATCACGCCGACCGTGAGCGGCATGTTCTCGAGCGAGTTCATGAACACGCGGCCGAACAGATAGTCGTTCCACGACACGATCAGCGAGAAGATCGCCGCGGCGATGATGCCGGGAAAGGCGACGGGAAGCACGATCTGGCGGAACACCTGCAGCCGCGAGGCGCCATCGACGAGTGCCGCCTCCTCGATCTCCACCGGGATGCCGCGGAAGAAGGCCCACATCAGCCACATGCAGAACGGCAGAGTGATGCAGACATAGCCGAAGACCAAGCTCCACAGGGAGTCCGTCAGGTTCAGGTCGACCATCACCAGGAACATGGGAAAGACGAAGATGATCGACGGCACCATGTAGCCGATCAGGCTGAAATACGGGACGAAGCGCTGGCCGCGGAACTGGAATCGCGTCAGGCTGTAGGCCGCGAGCGTGCTGACGGTGATGGTGATCAGCGTGGTGCCGACGCTGACCAGCACGCTGTTGATGAACCACGCGACGAAATAGTCGCTCGGCGCCGCTTGCGTCACCGCCGCGGTGCCCCCTTGGAAATATGTCGCGCGCCCCTGCAGCAGCGCCCGGTAGTTCTCCAGCGTCGGTTCCTGCGGTAGCAGCGTCGGCGGATAGGCGAAGATCTCGCTTTTCGGCTTCAGCGACGTTGTCACCGACCAGACCAGCGGGAAGCAGATCACGAAGGTGACGGCCGCGAGCACGGCGTAGGCGATTACGCGGCGCACGCAGCCCGCGATGTCGGCGACGCGCACGGTCACAAGGCCTTCTCCTCGCGGCCGAAGCCGGACACACGGATATAGACAATGCTGCCGAGCAGCAGAAGCGCCATCATTACGGCACCGGTCGCGGCGCCGACGCCGAGCCGGAGATTGGCGGTCGACTGCTCGAATGAATAGACGGCCAAGTTGAACGTCGACGTGCCCGGACCGCCGCGCGTCAGCAGGTAGATCTCCTCGAACTTGTTGAAGGTCCAGATCGTGCGGAAGACAACCACCACGACCAGGACTTCCTGAAGATGCGGGAGCGTGATGTCGAGAAAGCGCCGCCACGCCCCTGCCCCGTCCACCTTCGCGGCATCATACAGCTCCAGCGGTATGGTCTGCAGACGCGCCAGCACGCAGATGATCACGAACGGCGTGTACTTCCAGACATTGAGCAGGATGGTCGAGGCCATGGCCATGTCCGGCGTCGATAGCCAGTAGATATTCTCGCTGATTAGGCCGGCCGATTTGAGCGCGTAGTTCACCACGCCGATCTCCGGATTGAAGATCCAGCGCCAGTTGAGCGCGATCACCACTGTCGGCACGATGTAAGGGAACAGCAGCAGCCCGCGGAAGATCGAGATGCCGGCCAGCGACTGATTCAGCAGCATCGCGAGGCCGACGCCGAGCACGGTTTGGAAGACGATGGACACCAGAGTCCAGATCGTCGCCTGGTAGAACGAATCCCAGAACAGGCGATCGTTCAGGATGAACTCGAAATTGCGCAGGCCGACAAAGCGGATGTCATCGGGCCGCAGCGGATTGTAGGAGAAGAACGCCATCCGCAGCGCCTCGAACACCGGATAGGCCATGAACACCAGCGCCGTGACGATGAACGGCGCCATGAAGAGCAGGCCGACCTGCCGGTCGGAGAGGCGGAAGGATGGTGTCATGGATTGAAGCGGGCCCCGGCCGTACTCCGCCGGGGCCCGCGCGCATGTCTAGAGGACGAGCCGGATGTTCTCGCGCCGGATTTCCTCGAACTGCTTGGCGCCCCACTTCGCCGCTTCGGCCGGCGCCACGTTCTCGATAAGGACGCGCTGCACGACCTGCGCCCACATCGAGCGGCCGTGGCAGATCCCGGCCAGCGGGTTGGCGCCGCGCAGCAGCTCGTTCGCAGTGCTGCTGATGTTCGGGACATAACCGGTAAAGTAGGTCTCGACGCTCTTCGGCTTCGTCTTGAAGAACGGGTGCGACGGCATGTCGGCCGCGGCCGCGACGTCCTTGTAGACCGGCGCCACGTTGGGCATCAGCGAGTGGCAGTATTTGACGCCCCACTCGACGCTGTTCTGCACGTAGACCAGCGCTTCCTTCACTTCCTTGACGTACGGGTTGTTGGCCTTAGGAATGCACCAGCCCTGCAGATCGGTCCAGGTCGACCGGCGCCCCGTGGTCGGATGCTTGGCGTGGTTGAACGCCTCCATCTTGGCGAACACGGCGGGCGCTTCCTCCGCGGCGCGGCCCATTGTGCGGCCCCAGTAGAAGCTCATCGCGGTCTTGCCTGTCACGTGCTGGTCGACGACCTGCAGGAAGCTGTACTCGACCGCCCCTTTCGGCATGTAGGCGTAAAGCCGCTTCACGAACTCCAGCGCTTCGACCGTGGCAGGGCTGTCGAAGGCGACCTCGAACTTGTTCTGCGCGTCATAGGTCATGCCACCGGCCTGATGCAGCAAGGCGGCGAAATGATAGTCGGTGCAAAGGTTGCGGCCGAGCGCGAGCGTGATCCCCGCCATGCCCGGCTTCTTCTCGGACACGGTCTTGGCGGCGTTGGCCAGCTCGTTCCAGCTCCAGCTGTTCGGATCGCCGAGGCCGAGCTCCTGGATCACGTCTGTCTGCACCAGCAGCAAGTGCCCCTGGTGGTGCGCCGGCATGATGAACTGGGTGCCCTTCCAGTTGCCGTAATGCTCCAGCTTGAGTCCGTCGACCATGCGGGAGGCGGCGTTGACGCGCTGTGCGACGTCATCCACCGGCTCCAGCAACCCCTCGGCCATGAGCTGGAAGGCGATCGGATGCTCGACCGAGATCAGGGCCGGCGGGCGCCGTGCGGCGAGGTCGGTCATGAGCTTCACATAGACGCCGTCCCACGGGATCGTCTCGACCTCGAACCTCAGGCCGGGCGCGTTCTTCTGCGCCCATTCGTTCATGCCCTGCACGAACACGCCAGCATAGGGGCCCGGCTCGCCCCACACGCGCGCGACCCGTTGCGCCTGCGCGATCGCGGGCGCGGGAAACGCGGCAGAGCCGGCGGCGAGCGCAGCAGTGCCGGCAAGAAAATCGCGCCGACCGATGCCGGTCCAGCGCCCCGCTTCCTTCTTCGTCATGACGATCCTCCCTTTGAGCGTTCGATTGTCTGCCCGACCGCCGGTCTAGCGATTGCGCGGTGCGTACCTCTCGAAGCGCACGTCGGCGGTCTTCTCGTGCGCCAGCATCCCCTCCACATGGCACAGGCGCCCCATGATCGGGGCGATGCGGCGGCTCGCCTCGTTGGTGAGGCGCTGGTAGGTGACGGTCTTGATGAACTTGCCGGCCCACAGCCCGCCGGTGTAGCGCGCCGCCTTGTTGGTCGGCAGCGTGTGGTTGGTGCCGACACCCTTGTCGCCATAGGCGACGGTGCTCTGCTCGCCGACGAACAGGCTGCCGTAGTTCCGCAGCTTCTTGAGGTAGTAGTCGTCGCGCGCGGTCATGACCTCGAGATGCTCCGGCGCGTACTCGTCGGTGACGGCGATCGCCTCGTCGTCGGTGTCGACCACGACGATCTCGCCGTGGTCGCGCCAAGCGGCACCCGCCACCTCCGCTGTCGGCAGGGTCTGCAGCTGCAGCTCGATCTCCTTCGCGACCATCTCGCCCATGCGGCGCGAGGTCGTCACGAACCAGGCCGGGCTGTCCGGTCCGTGCTCGGCCTGGCCGAGCAGGTCGGTTGCGACCAACGCCGGATCGGCCGTGTCGTCGGCGATGACGCAGATCTCCGTGGGGCCGGCGAGCAGGTCGATACCGACGACGCCGAAGAGCTGGCGCTTCGCTTCGGCGACATAGGCATTGCCGGGCCCGGTGATCATGTCCACGGCGCGCATGCCGACGCGGCCATAGGCCATCGAAGCCAAGGCCTGCACCCCGCCAAGGACGAAGATCTCGTGCGCCCCCGCCGCGTGCAGCGCGTAGAGCGTCGGCGGGTAGATGCCGTCCGCATTGCGCGGCGGCGCGCAGCCGATCACGTGCTCGACTCCGGCGACGCGGGCCGTGCCGACGCTCATGATCGCCGCCGAGACCAGTGGATACTTGCCGCCCGGGATGTAGCAGCCGACGCTGGCGACAGGGATCAGCTTCTGCCCGAGCATGATGCCCGGCTCGATCTCCGTCTCGAACTCATGCATGGAGTCGAGCTGGCGCTTGGCGAAATCCGTCACCTTGCGCCGCGCATACTCGAAATCCTCCTTGAACGTCGCCGGCATCTCGCGCACGACGCGGCGGATCTTGTCGTCCGATACGCGGAACTCCTCACTGTGCCAGCGATCGAGCTTCGCCGCGTAGCTCTTCACCGCGGCATCGCCATTGGCGGCGATGTCGGCGAGCATCGCGCGGACGGTCTCCTCGAGTTTCGTACGGTCGATCGGCGCCTTGGGCGGCGCCTTCTTCAGGTAGGTACGCACGTTTCGCTCCCATTGCGCCGAGGAATGTAACCGGTTACATTCGCCGACGCCCTTGTCTGCCTTTGTGAGGATGCTAGCCAGCGTCCGGGCAATTTGTCAACGCGACGCCGAACAGCGCGAAAGCATGAGCAAGAAGAGTCCCGCGGCCATCGAGCGCAAGGTGACGATCCACGACATCGCGCGCGAAGCCGGCGTGTCGGTCGCGACGGTGTCGCGCACATTCAGCCATCCGGACCGCGTGCGCGAGGCGACGCGCGAGCAAATCCTTTCAATCTGCGAAAAGCACCATTTCGTCGCCGACGCGATGGCGCGCAGCCTCGCCCGCAGGCGCTCGGGCTTCCTCGCGGTGATCATCCCGTCCCTCTACAACTCGATCTACGCCGCGAGCACGCAGGCGATCCAGAACGCGGCAGAGGCGGCAGGCTACACGGTCCTGATCGGCGTGTCGGAGTTCTCGAAGGCGCGCGAGGCGCAGCTCATTCGACAATTCGTCGAGCGCCGCGTCGAGGGGCTGATTCTCACCGGCGCCGATCGCGACCGCGATGCGCAGCAGCTGATCCTGCGTAACCAGGTCCCCAGCGTCATCACATGGCTGATTCCACCGCGCAGCGCGCTGCCGTGGGTGTCCTTCGACAACTACGCCGCTGCGGCGGCGGTCGTCGACCATCTCGCAGGGCTGGGGCACCGGCGCATCGCCCTCGTCTGCGGTCGCACGGACGTCAACGACCGCGCGCTGGCGCGCCGCCGCGGCTTCGAAGCGCGGATGAGAGCGCTGCACCTCTCCTTCGGGCCCGCGGACATACGGGAATGCGAGTTCGACTTCACCGAAGGCCGCAAGGCGATGCGTGGCTTCCTCGACCGCGGAGATCCGCCCACCGCGGTCTTCTGCGCGAACGACATCGTTGCCGTCGGCGCCCTCTACGAGTGCCAGCGCCTCGGCAAGCGCGTTCCCGACGACATCTCCATCGTCGGCTTCGACGATCTCCCGCTTGCGCAATACGTGTTTCCGCAGCTGACGTCCGTGCGCGTGCCCGCAGCCGAGATGGGCGCGCAGGCAGTCGAGCTTCTGCTCGGCCTCATCGCAGGAAACCGCGCGCGTTCGCGCACGCTCCGGACCGAGATCGTCGTGCGCGGGACCTCAGCACCGCCCCCGGGTGCGTAGCCTACTTCGCTGTCGCCACGCTGCCGCGGGCGATGGCGCCCGTCAGCGCGCGGATCTCCGCATCGGTGGTGTCCCAGCGGCAGACGAAGCGCGCCATGCGGGGCCCGCGGCGGAAGAAGCGGATGCCGTCCTTCTCGAGCGCATCCATCGCCGCCGGCGTCATCTCGACGAAGATCTCGTTGGCCTCGACGGGCGCGAGCAGCCGCACGCCGGTCTCCGCCTCTAACGCCTTGGCGATGCGGGCCGCTGCGGCATTGCTGCGGCCAGCGAGATCGAGCCAGAGGCCGTCTTCGACATAGCGGATGAGCTGCGCCGAGGCGAAGCGCATCTTCGACCACACCTGGCCGGCACGCCGCAGATGGAAGGCGAGCTGCTGCGCCACCTTGTCGGAGAAGACGACGATGGCATCGGCCATGAGGCCGCCGTTCTTAGTCATGCCGAAGGACAGGATGTCGACGCCGGCTCTCCACGTCGCCTCGGCCGGGCTGCAGCCGAGCCGTGCCACGGCATTGGCAAAACGCGCACCGTCCATATGCACCTTGAGCCCATGCGCGCGGGCGATCGCGGTCAACGCACGAATCTCGTCCAGCCGGTAGACCGCGCCGAGGTCGGTGGCCTGCGTCAGGTTTATCGCCGCCGGCTGGCTCTTGTGCGTGAGGCCGACGCCGGCTGCCCCGAGCAGGTCGCTCAGCCGCGCCGGATCCATCTTGCCGTGCGGTCCGTCGACATGGACCAGCTTCGTCCCGCTGCCGAAGAAGCCGGTTGCGTTGCCCTCCGACGTCTCAATATGCGCGATCGGACTGCAGTACACGGCGCCGAAGGGCGGACAGATAGAAGCGAGCGCCAATGCGTTTGCAGCGGTGCCGGTCGCGACTGGAAAGACGCGGACCTTGGTCTCGAACAGGTCTGAGAAGCGCTGCTGTAGCCGCGCCGTCCAATCGTCCGCGCCGTAGCCAGCCGCGGTGCCGGTATTGGCCGCGGCGATCGCTTCGATGATCTGCGGCGCTGCCGCCCCGGTGTTGTCGCTGCGAAAGTCGACGATAGGCATCACGATGCTCCTTTACGCGCGATAGGGCGTGCCGAGATGGAAGAGGCAGTCGCCGCGCTCGGTGCGGCACGGCATCCGCTTGCAGATGACGGTGCCAGAGCGCTGGAACGCGGCGAGGCTCGGCTCGCGCCACGGCGTATCCGGGAAGTGGATGAGCCCGGCCGGCTGCCCGGCGACGACCTCGTCGCCGAGCTCCACCAGCGGCTCGAAGAAGCCGGAATCCGGCGCGTAGACATAGTAGTCGCTGCCGCGCACCTCCATGACGCGCGTCGGCGGCGGCGGCTCCTTCGGCTTTTCCGTGAGCGAGCCGATCATGTGCAGCACGCGCCGCAGCCCGCTTTCGGCCGTCTGCAAGGCCGCGCGGGTCAAGGTGCCGCCGCCGCCCAGCTCCGAGCCGACATGCATCACGCCCTGCCGCGCCGCGGCGGCCGTGAGGGTCCGGTCCTCGCCCTGCGGCGCATCGGTGATGTAGGAGATCGGCGCACCAAACGCCTGCAGCAGTTCGACCGCCTGCGCCATTTTCTTCGCGTCGTCGTGGCGGCGGACAAGGCCGCTCGGGATGTACATGAGCGAGCTGCCGCCGGAATGCAGGTCGATCACGTAGTCGCATTGCGGCAGCAGGACGTTCTCGATGTAGTTGGCGATCTGCGCCGTCGGCCCGCCATTCGTGTCGCCCGGAAAAGAGCGGTTGAGGTTGCCGTCGTCTATCGGCGAGGTGCGCATGCCGGCCATCGCCGCCGGGAAATTCGCCGAGCTGAGGACGATGATGCGGCCGCGGATCATCTTGGGCTCGAGTGCGCGCAGCAGCTTTCCGATCGCGATCTGCCCCTCGTACTCGTCGCCATGATTACCGGCCATCAGCAGGACGCGGGGGCCGTCGCCGTTGCGGATGCACGCGACCGGAATCGGGATCCAGCCATAGGCGGAGCGATGCACCGAATGCGGCAGGCGCAGGAAACCGACCTGCTTGCCGTCGCGATTGAAGTCGAGGTCGGTGGAAATCCGGCTGGTGGCTTTGGCCATAGTCACTCCGTGGACGTCAGATTGATGCAGTGGTTGGCACGAGATGGCAAGCAACGCGCTGACCGGGCTCGATCTCGCGCAGCGCCGGCTCCTCCGCGCGGCAGCGCGCCTCGGCATAGGGGCAGCGCGTATGGAAGCGGCAGCCGGTGGGCGGCGCGCTGGGGCTCGGAATCTCGCCGGCGAGCGGCTTCAAAGCCTGCCGCGCCGAGGGCCGCGGCACCGGCACGGCCGCCAGCAGCGCCTGCGTGTACGGATGCTTCGGTGACGCATAGAGGCGGCGCTTCTCGGCGAGCTCGACGATCTTGCCGAGATACATGACGGCGACCTCGTCGGCGACGTGCTTCACCACGCCGAGGTCGTGCGCGATGAACAGATAGCTGAGCCCGAACTCCTTCTGCAGGTCGAGCATCAGATTGATAATCTGCGCCTGGATCGAGACGTCGAGCGCCGAGACGGGTTCGTCGCACACGACGAAGCGCGGCCGCAGCGCCAACGCCCGCGCGATGCCGATGCGCTGCCGCTGTCCGCCGGAAAACTCGTGCGGATAGCGCGCCCCGTGCTCTCGCGGCAGGCCAACGACGTCAAGAAGCTCGGCCACGCGCTTCTGCCGCTCCTCCTTGCTGCCGACGCGATGGATGCGCAACGGCTCCGCGAGGATCTCCGCGACAGTCATGCGCGGATCGAGCGAGCCATAGGGATCCTGGAAGATGATCTGCAGCTGCTGCCGCTGCGCGCGCATTGCCTCCGACGGGAGCGCGATCAGGTCCGTCCCGCCGAACCGCACCTCTCCGCCGCTCGGCTCGATCAGGCGCAGGATCAGTCGGCCGGTCGTCGTCTTGCCGCAGCCGCTCTCCCCCACCAAGGCAAGGGTGCGCCCTTCGGCGACATCGAAATCGACGCCGTCGACTGCGCGCACGGCGCCGACCTGGCGCGGGAACAGCGCGCCCCGCATGATCGGGAAGTGCTTGCGCAAGGCCCGCACGTGCAGCAGCGGCTCAGGCGTCATGGCGGTATCCGTTGAGCGCGATGCAGGCGGCGCGATGGCCCTCCTTCACCGTGAACGCGCGCGGTGCACGCTCGGCGCATTCTGGTCGCGCTAGCGGGCAACGCGGATGGAAGCGGCATCCGGCCGGCATCTGCGACAGGCCGGGCACCATGCCGGGAATGGAGGGCAGCCGCTCCTGCTCGTGGTCGAGCGACGGGATGCTCTCGAGCAGCAGCCGCGTATAAGGGTGCGACGGCTGCTCGAACACGGCGGCGACCGGTCCTTCCTCGACGATGCGGCCGGCATACATCACCGCCACGCGGTCGACGACCTGTGCGATCACACCCAGATCGTGCGTGATCAGCACGACCGCCATGCCCAGCTCGCGCTGCAGGTCGCGCAGTAGCGCCAAGATCTGCGCCTGGATCGTCACGTCGAGAGCGGTCGTCGGCTCGTCGGCGATGAGCAGCTGCGGCCGGCACGCGAGCGCCATCGCGATCATGACGCGCTGGCGCATGCCGCCGGACAGCTCGTGCGGATACTGGTCGAGCCGCTGCGCGGGATTGCTGATGCCCACCCGCCTCAGCAACTCCTCCGCGCGGGCGCGCGCGGCGCGCCGGTCGATGCCCTCGTGGACGCGCAGCGTCTCGGCAATCTGCTCGCCCACCGTGAACACCGGGTTCAGGGCCGTCATCGGCTCCTGGAAGATCATGGCGATGTCGCGGCCGCGGATCTGGTTCATCGCCCGCTCGCCGAGCGAGACGAGATCCTGGCCGCGGAAGACGATGCGCCCCGCGGCGATGCGGCCCGGCGGATTGGGTACGAGCTTGAGGATCGACAGTGCGGTCAGGCTCTTGCCGCTGCCGGATTCGCCGACAATGCCGATCACCTCGCCGGGCGCGAGCGCGAAGCCGACGCCGTCCACGGCGACCTGCTCGCGCCCCGGCGGCCCGAACGCCACGCGCAACCCTTCGACGGAGAGCAGCGGCTCAGCCATGCTGCACCCGCAGCCGCGGATCGAGCACGTCGCGCAAGCCATCGCCGAGCAGGTTGAGCCCGAGGCAGGTGATGGCGACGAGCAGGCCCGGGAACAGCGCGATATGCATGGCCTCGCGCAAATAGTCCTTGCCTTCGGCGATCATGTTGCCCCAGGTCGGGGTGGGCGGCGGCGGGCCGACGCCGAGGAAGCTCAGGATCGCCTCGGCGAGCACGGCATAACCGAAGATGAAGGTGAGCTGGACCAGCAGCGGCGCCAGGCTGTTCGGCAGGATGTGCTGCCAGATGATCCAGAGGTCGCGCGCGCCGCAGGCGCGTGCCGCCTGCACATATTCCATCTCGCGCACCACCAGCACGGTCGAGCGCACGATGCGCGCGGTGCGCGGCGTGTAGACGACCGACAGGGCGATGATCGCATTGATGGCCGACGGGCCGAGGGCCGCGGCGATCGCGATGGCAAGCAGGATCGCCGGGAATGCCATCAGCGCATCCATCGTGCGCATCAGCGGCCCGTCCAAGCGCCGGAAGTAACCCGCGAGGATGCCGACCAAGGTGCCGGCCACGCCCGTTACGACGACGACCGCAAGCCCGATCGCAAGCGATAGCCGCGCGCCATGGACGGCACGGCTCCAGATATCGCGGCCGTAATTATCCGTGCCGAAGGGCATGCCCCATTGCGGCGGACGGAACCGGAGCCGCACCTGCATTTTCTCCGGAGGAAGGATCGACAGAAGGTCCGCGAATACTGCGAGGAAGACCATCGCGCCGAACAGCACAATCCCTGTCATGAACAGGCGGTGGCGCAGCAGCCGGCGTGTGAGGCTCGGCGCACGACCGAGGCTTGCCTGGCCCGGTGCGGCGGCTTCAACGCTCGCCATATTTCACGCGCGGATCGAGCAGTGCATAGAGCAGATCGACGACGAGGTTGAGCATCACCAGCACCGCCGCCGTCAGCAGCAATCCGCCCTGGATCACCGGATAGTCGCGGCCGAATATCGCGTTCGCGAGCAGCCGGCCCATGCCGGGAATCGAATAGACAGTCTCGATCACGACCGAGCCGGAGAGCAGCAGGCCGAAGCTGATGCCGATGACCGTGATCACCGGGATCATCACGTTCTTGAGCGCATGCTTGCCGATCACCATGAACCCTGGCAGGCCCTTGGCGCGCGCCGTGCGCACATAGTCCTGGCGGAGCACCTCGAGCATCGTCGAGCGCGTGATGCGCGCTAGCAATCCGACCTGCAGCAGGGCCAGCGAGAAGCCCGGCAGGATCAGGCTGCGCACCCAGCCGACTGGATCGTCGCCGAACGGCACGTAGCCGCCGGCCGGCAGCCAGTCGAGCATGACGCCGAAGAGGACGATCAACATCAGGCTGAGCCAGAAATTCGGGATCGACACGCCGAGCAGAGCGAAGGTCAGCACGGCTTGGTCGATCCAGGAATTGGGCCGCAGCGCGGCGATGACCCCGCACGGCACGCCGAGTGCTATGGTCAGGAAGAGCGCGAACCCGGCTAGCGCCAGCGTGACCGGCACGCGCTCGGCGATTGCCTGCGTCACCGGCCGGTTCAGCAGCAGCGAGTGGCCGAGATCGCCGCGGGCGATTCCGACGTACCAGTCCCACAGCCGCTCGATGAACGGGCGGTCGAGGCCGAGCGCTTCGCGCACGCGCGCCACGTCGGCGTCAGACGCGCTCTGGCCCGCGATGATCGCCGCCGGATCGCCCGGCACGAGCTGCATGATCGACGCGGCGATCAGGCTCACCAGAAAGAGCACCGGCACGGCGGCCAGCAGCCGCCGCAGGACGAACTCCGCCATTGCTCAGATGCTTTCGCGCATCACCCTTCTAGCCAGACGTTCCACACGCGCGGGATGCGATACGGAACAAAGCCCTTGACGTTCGCCCGCGCCGCCTGCTTGCGGACCAGATCGCCGAATTTCAGGAAGTGCACCTGGTCATAGACGCGCTCCTGGAACTTGGCGAAGGTTGCCTTGCGCGCCTCGAAGGACGCGCCGCTCACCATCTCGGCGAATAGCTTGTCGAGCTCAGGGTCCGGCACCACCTGGTTGGTCTGCGGCGAGACGACGTCCTTCAGTGCGGCGAACGGACCGACCGAGGGCCCGGTCCCCTGCCCCGTGAACCAGAGATTCCAGGCTTCCTTATCGCGCCGGCGGGTCATGGCGGTCGCCCAGTCGAACACGTCGACGCGCACCTTGAAGCCGGCCGCCTTGAGCTGCTCGGCCGCGACCTGTGCCGCCTTGTACATGCTCTGATAGCTTGAGTTCGTGATGATCACGAACTCCTCGCCCTTGTAGCCGGCCTCCTTGAGAAGCGCCGCGGCGCGCTTCGGGTCCTTGACATTGTAGAGCTTCTCTCCGTTCGTCACGTAGTACGGATTGCCGGGATATTGCAGACCGGGCTGCAGTGTGTAGGCGCCGTCGGAGGCGATCTCCATGATCTCCTCCATGTCGAGGGCGATCTGCATCGCGCGGCGCACCTTCAGATCGTTGGTGGGCGGCCGATGGTGATTGACCCAGGCGCCGTGCAGCCAGAAATTCTTGAGGTCGTAGATGGCGATGCTCTTGTTGGAAGCGAGCCGCTTCGCCGATTCTGGCGGTAGGTCCTCGATGATGTGGAGCTGCCCGGATTCGAGCCCGGCAACGCGCGCACCCGGCTCCTTCACCAGCTTGAAATCGACGGTGTCGAACCAGACCTCCTTGCGGCCGCCGAAGCCGTTCGAGCCCTTGTAGCGCTCATCGGGCTTGTAGCCCTCGAACCGTTTCAGGCGGATATGGCTGTCCGGCACCCATTCGACGAACTGGAAGGGCCCGGTGCCGATCATGTCGATCTTGCCGCCTTCGCGGTCCGCCTGCTCCGCCGGGAGGATCGCGATCGGCACGACGAAGGCCGACAGCTCGTCGAGGAAGACGGGGATCGGCTTCTCGAGCTTAAGCACGAATGTCTGCGGATCGGGCGCCTCCATCGCCTGCACCGGCGCAAGCGTCACCTTAGCAAGCGCCATGCGCTTATAGCGCTCATAGGAGGCCTTCACGTCCGCCGAGGTCAGGTCCTTGCCGTTATGAAACTTGATGCCGCTGCGGATCTTGAACGTGTATACGAGCCCGTCCGGGCTGACCTGCCAGCTTTCCGCCAGCTCCGGGATAACGTCGTTGTTCTCGTCGCGTGTGACGAGCTGCTCGAAAACGTGCATCGCCACGTTGCGCGTCGAGATCGACGTCGAGAAATGCGGATCGAGCGTGGGCGGCGGCGCCTCCTGCCCGAAGACCAGCATCGGCGCGCGGCGCGGCTGTGCGGCGAGATCGCCCGGCAGAAGTGCTGCGATCGCCAGCCCCGCGGAGAACAACAAGCCCGCTGCAACACCCCGCATGTCCGCCTCCTTGAGTCATGTTCTCGATGCGTCACGTCAGCGCGCAAAGGCGCGGACGCCGGTGCTCAAAGTGCGTGGCCGGCCGGCTGGTTGTCAACGACCCGTCGCGGCCGGTGCGGAAGTGCGGTGCCGCGACAATCGGCAATTCACAGTTCGGCTTTAATACCGACGTCGCGAATCAGCTTGCCCCACTTCTCCTTCTCGGCTTTGACGTGGCGGTCGAGCTGATCGGGCGTGCTGCCGACGATCTGGTAGCCGAGCTCCGTCAGCCGCTGCCTTACGTCGGGCTGGGCGAGCGCCTTCGTCACCTCCGCGTGCAGGCGATCGACGACGGGCTTGGGGGTCTTGGCCGGCGCGAAGAAGGCGCCCCAGGTATACGCCTCGTACCCGGGCAAGCCGGCCTCGTCGATGGTCGGAACGTCCGGCAACATCGCGGAGCGCTCCTTGGTGCCGACGCCGAGCGCGCGCAGGCGGCCCGACTGGATGTGGCCAAGCGCCGGCGGCACGGCATCGAAGACCATCGCGACGCGCCCGGCGATGACGTCGGTCAGAGCAGGCGCGGAGCCCTTGTACGGCACATGCTGAATGTCCGTCTTGCTCATCGCCTTGAACAGCTCGCCGGCGAGATGCAGCGGCGCGCCGGTTCCCGACGATGCAAAATCGTACTTGCCGGGGTTGGCCTTCAGCAGCGCGATGAGCTCCTTGAGGTTTGTTGCGGGAAGCGACGGCGTGACGACCAGGACAAGCGGCACATTGGCGATGTGCGAGATCGGCGTGAAGTCGGCGGCCGGGTCATAGGGCAGATTGGGCATCAGGCCCGGTGCGATCGCCTGCGTCGAAACCGTCGTCATGAACAGCGTGTAGCCGTCGGGATCCGATTTGGCGACATGGGCGGCGGCGAGCGTCCCGCCGGCGCCCGGGCGGTTGTCGACAACAAAGGGCTGCCCCATCGCTTCAGTCATCTTTGGCGAGAGCAGCCGGGCGATGATGTCCGGCACGCCGCCCGGCGCGAACGGAATGACGATCCGGACCGTCTTGGTCGGATAGGCGCTCTGCGCCAGCGCGCCGCCGCAGAGCAGCACAACGCCGAACCATCCGGCCAACAGCCGACTAACCCAATTCATAGTCCCCTCCGCGCTTTTTATCGGCCGGCCCAAGCCGACCGCGCGGCAGTCTAGAGCGGAAGAAGATTATCGACAAGATTATCGATAATGGTCAGGGCTCGCGGATGCTTTCGTCGAGTCCGCGGATCAGCGGGTAGAGGAAGTACGAGAGGACCGAGCGCTCGCCGCTCTTGATCTCGGCGGCGACCGTCATGCCCGGAATGAGGCGGTAGCCATCCTGAACGTCGCGCAGGCTGGTCGAGGTCAGCGTGACGCGGGCGCGGTAAAAGGCCTGCGCGCTCTCCTTCTCCGTGAAGGAGTCCTCGCTGATCGTCCGCACCATGCCTTCAAGCGTGCCGTGCTTCTGGAACGGATAGGCGTCGAGCTTCACGCGGACCGGAGCCCCTGCCCGCACGAGCCCGATATCGCGCGCGTCGACCGAGACCTCCGCCTCGATCGGCACGTCGATCGGTACGAGCGTGAAGAGCGGCTCCGCCTCGCGCAGCACCGACCCGATCGAGCGCTGAGCCACCTCGAGCACAATCGCATCGGCCGGCGCGGTCAGGTCTACCAGAGCGTTGCGGCGCTTCGCCTTGTCGAGCTGCCTCTCGGCGGCGTCGAGATCGCGTCCCGCCGAGACGAGCTCTTCTGCGGTCTTCTGCCGCCAGTCTTGGATGAAGGCCTCGCGCTCCGCGCGCGTGCGCGCGATCTCCTGCTGCAGCTCGAGAATCTCGTTGGCGGAGAGCTGCAGGTCGCGCTCGATTTGCAGGCGAACGCTCTGCGCCTCGAGCTGCTGCAGCCGCGACCCGACCTCCTTCGCGAAGAGCGCGCCGCGCATCGTCTCGACCTCGCGCGCGACCGCGAGGCGATGGTTCAGCGCAACCTGGTCCGCCCGCTTGGTTTTGATACCCGCTTCGGCGCGGGCGATCTGCTTGTCGAACGAATCGAGCCGCGCGTCGTGTTGCTGCGTCCGCTTGGAGCCGATGATCTCCTGCAATCGCTCGTCCGGCGTCGCGTTCGCAGGCGCCTTGTACGCCTGCCCATCAAGCTCCGCCTGAAGGCGGCGGACCTGCGCGCCGAGGCTGTCTATGCGGGCGCGGAGCTGCTCGGCGTCGGCCTCGGTGAAGGTCTGGTCGAGCGTACCGAGCCGGTCGCCCTTGCGCACGATGTCGCCCGTCTTCACGTCGATCGACCGCACGATCGAGGTCTCAAGCGGCTGCACGACGAGATTGCTCGCCGTCGTGATCAGCCGCCCGCGCGCGACCACGACCTGATCGACGAGAGACAGCGCCGCCCAGGCGATCGCGATGATGACGAAAGCGAGCAGCGCATAGAGCGTCAGGCGCGCGGCCGTTGGGACCGGCCCCTCTTCGATCGCGCGCGCATCGGACTGGAACTCCAGGAGCAGGCGCGACACCGCCCGGCTGTCGCTGCTCATGACGCGAGGTCCTGCCGCAGGTGGCGATGCTGCTGGTTCCAGAGCTGGCGATACGGGGCGCAGCGCGACAGCAGGTCGCGATGGCTGCCGTAGTCGACTGCCTTGCCGCGCTCGAGCACCAGGATGGCGTCGGCGGAGACCAGCGAGGCGAGCCGATGGGAGACGATGATGACGGTGCGGCCCTCGGCGATGCGCGCGAGGTTGCGCTGGATCAGCGCCTCGCTCTCGGGATCGAGGGCGCTGGTCGCCTCGTCGAGGATCAGGATGCGCGGATTGCGCAAAAGCGCGCGGGCGATCGCCAGGCGCTGCCGCTGGCCGCCGGAGAGATTGGCGCCCTTCTCCTCGATCAGCGTGTCGTAGCCCTGCGGCAGGGCTTGGATGAACTCGTCGGCACCGGCGAGTGACGCCGCCGTGACGATCTCCTCCAGCGTCGCGTCCGGCTTGGTAATCGCGACGTTCTCACGCACCGAGCCGCGGAACAGGAAGTTCTCCTGCAGGACGACCCCAACGCTGGTGCGCAGATGGCCTAGATCGTATTCGCGCAGGTCGTAGCCGTCGATCCGCACGGCGCCCTGCTGGATCGGATACATGCCGCGGACGAGCCGGGTCAGCGTGGTTTTGCCCGAGCCGCTGCGGCCGACGATGCCGAACACCGATCCCGCGGCGATGGAGATGGAAAGGCCGTCGAGCGCGGGTGCTGCGCCTTCGGCGTAACGGAACGTGACATTCTCGAAATCGATGCGGCCCTTGATCGGCAGCCGCAGCCCGGCGCGCGTCGTCGTTTCCGGCCGGCGGTTGAGGATCTGGCCGAGCATTTGCACCGAGAGCGCCGCCTCCTGGTACTCGTGCACCAGGGCTACGATCTGCACCAGCGGTCCGGTGACGCGCGAGGCGAGCATCTGGAAGGCGATCAAGGCGCCGATGGTCAAGTGGCCGTCGAATACCGCCTGCGCGCCGAGAGCGATGACCGCGACGGTCATCAGCTTTTCGAGCAGTCCCGTCCCCGACTGCGCAACCGCCGAGATGCGGCCGACGCGGAACTGCGAGGCGACCGCGTCGGCGCAGCGCTCATTCCAGCCGCGCCGCTGCTTGGGCTCGACGGCGAGCGCCTTGACGGTATCGATGCCCTGGATCGTCTCCACCAGGAAGGCCTGGCGCTGGCCCTCCGCCTCGTAGAGGGCGCGGAGGCGCCTGCGGAAGGGACCGATCAGGCTGGCGATGGTCAGCGCGATCAACGCCGCGAAGGCAAGCACGATGGCGCTGAGAAATCCGCTGTAGAGCAGCAGCACGGGCACTGCGACCAGCAGCGCCGTCGCATCCAGCAGAGTGAGGAACAGCTTGCCCGTGAAGAAATCGCGCAGCTTCTCGCCCTGCTGCATGTGCTTGACCAGCACGCCGGCGGACGCACGCTCGAAGAAGTCGATTGGCAACGAGACGAGCCGCTCGAAGGTGCGCGTCGAGACGCGGATGTCGATCTTGTTGGACGCGTAGAGCAGCAGGTAGCGCCGCAGGAAGCCGAACACCGCCTCGAACGCCAACGCGATCATGATGCCGGCGGTCAGCACGTAAAGCGTCGCGTAGGCCTGGTGCACCAGCACTTTGTCCAGAATGATCTGGATGAAGATGGGCAGCGCCAGCGCGAGCACCTGAAGGGCGATCGCGGCGACGGCGACGTCGCGGAACAATCGGCCGTGACGCGTGAACTCCGGCACGAACCATCGGAAACCGAAGGGCTGGTCCTCGTCTGACAGCTTGCGCACGCGCTTGAGCAGCACGACCTTGCCGCGCCAGCGCGCGCTGAATGCGGCCTGGTCGAGGAAGATGAATCCCGGCCGGTCGGCCAACGGATCGATGACGGCGAGATCATTCGAGGCCTTGCGAAAGCCCGCGACGATCACGCAGTTGCCGTTCTCGAGGAACGCTAGCGCAGGATAGGCGTCGGCCAGACGGATCAGGTCGCTCCAGGCGAGCTCCGCGTTCTTGGCGCGGAAGCCGTTCGCTTGCGCGACGGCGAGCAAAGTCGCGATCGGGTCTTCCGCCCCAGTCAGCGCATGGTCGTGCAGAAGGCGCTCGACGGCGAGATCGATGCCATGGTGGCGCGCCACCGCGGCGAAGCATTGCAGGCCCGTCTGCAATGGTCCGCTGAGCGCCGCGGCAGTCATGACGCTGTCAGACTAGAAATTCGGCGACTTGGGCGTGGCGCCGTTCGCGGCGGCTGGCGCCGCGGCGGGCTCGCCGCCTTGGGCCGGCGTGCGCCGGATGACCCCGGCTTCCTCAAGCTTGCGGACGAGGTTGAGCTGCGCCTGCACGCTCTGCATGAAGCCCTGCGGGGTCATCACAATGCGGCGGCATGCTTCACGCACGGGGCGGCCATCCTTGTCCTGGTCGGCGACGCTGACCAGCTCGATGCGGACCATGCCCTCGCTGAAGCCGATACGGCCGATTCCGTCGGCGAATGTTTCGGGTACCATGTTTTAGCGCCTCGCCTGCGGCCGATTAGGCCCGCTTCTTCCCACGACATGGTTAATATTCGGTAACACCTTGGCCGTGATAGGGCCAAGCTTATAGCAGCTCAAAGCCAGGTGGTAGCCGATAACGGCTGGTACCCGGCAGGGTAGATCCGCTCTCGACAGTATGGCGGCCGGGCTGACTTCTGTGGATGGCGCCGGCTAAGCTTCACGCCTGCAAAGGAGAAAACGATGACCATATGGTGCGATGCCGCTCCCAGCCATGCCGCAAAGGAGCGCTTCCGATGAGCGGTCGGGCTCTCGTCACGGGCGGCAGCGCCGGGATCGGCCGTGCCGTCGTCGAGCGGCTGGCGACGGACGGCTACGACTGCATCGTCTTCGACCGCGTAGCGCCGGAAGGCGACCTGCCGGGCCGCTGGTTCGAGGTCGATCTCAGCGACCGGCTCGACACTGCTTCTGCTCTGGAGCAGGCGCTGTCCTCCGGGCCGATCACGCGGCTGGTGAACAATGTCGGCGTCGTGCGGCCGGGATCCCTAGAGGCCGCCAGTGCGGCGGATTTCGAAGCCGCGGTCTCGCTCAATCTCCGCTGCGCCCTGCAATGCACCCAGGCGCTCGTGCCGGGGATGAAGGGGGAGCGCTTCGGACGCATCGTCAACATCTCCAGCCGTGCCGCCCTCGGCAAGGAGCTGCGGTCAGTCTACTCGGCCACCAAGGCCGGGCTGCACGGCTTCGTGAAGACTTGGGCGCTCGAGCTCGGCGCGTTCGGCATCACCGCAAATGCGATCGGGCCTGGTCCCATCCGCACAGCGCTGTTCGAGGCGGCGAATCCGCCGGACAGCCCTAGGACGCGCGCGATCATCGAAGGCGTGCCGGTCAAGCGCATGGGTCAGCCCGCCGACATCGCGCACGCCGTGTCGTTCTTCCTCGATGCGCGCAGCGGCTTCGTGACCGGGCAGGTGCTCTATGTGTGCGGCGGTATGACAGTCGGCGCGGTTACATAAGAACGAAAGCGCGCACGACTGAAGGCGCGCGGCGCCACCCCGCGCCGCGCGCTTGAAGTGATTCTAGAAGGCGAGCGAAGTTAGCTCGGAAGCCTAGTGCCGCCAGACTGGCTTTGCGCCAGTGCCGATTTCTCGGAGAGGGACAGCAGAACGGCTGCTGCGGGCACAGCTGCCGCGGCCGTGCCGGCCTTCTTCAGAAAGGCCCGGCGGTCCTTGTGCGCGTTCTCGTGTTGGGTGCTGGAAGTCTTCATGCGAATCCTCCTGCTCGACCGCATGCGGCGGCCCATTCGGCCGACGTCCACGCGGTATCAAGATGGAGCTACGCAAACTTCATGCCGTGCCTTCTCCGACGAACAATTGTCATTTAGGTTAAAGGCGTTGGCGCAGTCGGCTTCATCGCTCGGCCGCGTGACTGTAAAGCGCGCGTTACAGCCGATCGACGACCGGTGCGAGGCCGCGGAGCTGCGCGACCGCCTCATCCAGCGACGCCATCTTGAGGTCGTAGCATTCGATCTGCTTGATCCAGCGGATCAGCCGCTGCACGCGACGCAATGTCAGCGGCACCGGCACGACGAGGCATTCCTCCATCAGGCGGTTCAGCGCCTCGACGCGCGGCACCGGCGTGAGCACGGTCTTGCTGCCGGCGACATATTTCGGGAACACGATCCGACGCACGGGATAGGTGCGGTCGCGGCGACTGCCGCGGACCAAAGGCGGCGGCGGCACGTAGCGCACGATCTTGCCGTCGCCGCGGCGATGCGTCGTGAGCGTCCGGATCTCGGGGAAGAAGCGCCCCATGAGGTCCCAGCCGGTGGACTTGACACACACCGCGAGCGGAATCGGGCGCACTTCCAGGTCCGGCTCCTCGAGCAATGCGACCTCGTCCGAAAAATAGTCGAGACCCGACCGGCTGAGCGCGGCGGTGAGGGAGCTCTTGCCGCTGCCCGGCGCCGCCGGCAGCAGAATCGCCCCCTCCCCATCGCCCACCACGCCGGCATGGATGTTCAGGAAGAATCGGTGGCTGTTAATCGCCGCCTCCCACACCAGCCACTTCACGGTCGGGCCGATCTCGTCGAGCGCGATGTTCGCGCGCTCCACCGCGCCGTTCTGGCAGATGTGGTGGCGTTCGCCGTCGGCGATCACCTCGACCGTCGAGGTCGGCTTGGCGTCGCGCTGCGCGAAATGCGCCAAGATCGGGTGCACGAACTCGCGCTGCGCGTCGCTCGCATAGCGCACGCGCACGGCGGCGCCGAGCACCACGTATGTGTCCTCTCCGAGGAACCGCGCCTGGGCATAGGCCGGCAGCGATGAAGCGGGCGCGCCTTTCGGCCGCTTGCGCTGCCTGCG
>DATAAP010000314.1:0-3396 GCA_036260035.1 Alphaproteobacteria bacterium
GGAAAATCGCACCGAAACTCGCGACTCTGATCATCACGCACGACCGGGCCGTCGCTGAAATCGCGGACTGCGTGACGATGACGGAGAATGCGCCACGCCGCGCCGAGGGAAGCAGCGCGATTCGGCGCCCAGCGCCAAGGCCGGAAGGCAAGGCGTCGCTGCGAGAAATTTTCGCGACCCAATCGATCGCGTCAAGCGACCAGCGGCGGCCTATGGCGCTTCCGACGAAAGCTGCTCGAGCACGGCATGCGCAGCCGTGATGCGTGCTCGGATCGGGAAGTTCTTGTTCGCCAGCATCACGATGCCGATCCTTTTCGCGGGCACGAAAACGACGTAGGCGCCGAACCCGTTCGTCGAGCCGGTCTTATTGAACAGCGTCGGCTGCGAGGGAGCCTGCGGCGGCGTGAGTTGCGTCGCGGCATGAGCCTCCATGGCCATCGTGCCGGAGTTGCCGTCCAATAGCCGGTCCAGAGTGATCGGATAAGGGTATTGCTCCCAACCGAGCCCTTGCACCATCTCACCGGTCTTGAAATATCCTATGTGCGTGCCTTCGATGGCGCGCCGCATCGGCGTGTCGAGAGTCTCCGGCCGGATGTTGGTTTCCACGAAGCGAATCATGTCGGCGGCTGTGGATTTGACGCCATAGGCTTCCGCATCGAAAACCCCCGGGTTCACCCGTATCGGCTTGTTGGCCTTGTTGTAGCCCCAGGCATAGTTCTCCATCTCCGCTGCGGGCACGCGGATGTAGCTGCGGCCGAGGCCGAGCTTGGAGAAGAGGCCGGTTTCGACCAGATCGGCGAAAGCGCCGTTCATCGCCAGGCCCGTGACATGTCCGAGCAAGCCGATGCTGGGGTTTGAGTATCGCCGCTGCGCGCCCGGCGCGGCGGACGGCTTCCATTGCTGGAAATAGGCCGCCATCTGAGCGTTGTTGTTGACGGCATCGGGGAACTGCAGCGGCAGCCCGCCCGCGGTGTAGGTGCCGAGGTGAAGCAGGCTGACCGCATCGACTGCGCTGCCGCGCAGCTGCGGCATGTGCTTCCCTGGGCGATCGTCCAGCGAGATCTTGCCGAGCGCTTGTGCGTAGGAGACCAACGTCGCGGTGAAGGTCTTGCTGACAGAGCCGATCTCGAACAGCGTGTCCTTCGTTACCGGCGTCTTCGTCTCTTTCGACGCGACCCCGTAGCTGAAGAAATGCCGCCGACCGTCGACCGTCACGGCCACAGCGATCCCGGGCACGTCGTGCTCCGCGAGGAGCGGGCGGAAGGCCCGTTCGACGGCGGCGGTGATCTTGCTGGAATTATCGGCAGCCTGGATCGCAGTCGGGAGCAGGCATGAAGCGATGATGGCCAGGGCAAGCGGCCTGACCGCCCTTGTGACAACAGCCAATTGAATTTCTCTTTCTTTGAGAAGGGCGCATGTAGTGCAACGACGTGTTCGCGAAAGCAAGCCCTCTCGCTCTGATCAATGAGTCCCGAGCCTACCCGCGGCGGTCGGCCAGCACCTCGGCGAGGAAGCGGCCGAGATCGGCGTTGGAGCGCGCGCGCACGGCGTCGTCGCGCCCGATCAGGTAGCCGTCCGAGTTCGAGCACAGGCCGAGGATGATCTTTCGCATGAAGCTGTCGACCATCGGCAGCCAGGTGTTGCGGTCGCGCACCGTGCCATCCGCTTCGACGCGCAGCCGGCAGCCGTCCAATGTGCGCCCGAGGCGGCGTACGCTGGACCAGCCGCCGTCCCACTGGTGATACGCGCCGGGATAGACGACGACCTCGGCGCGCGACCCGCCGCTGCGCAGCTCCTCCGCCGCATCCAGGCAACGCGCCGGCGTGATCAGCTCGTCCTCGCCGCCGAGCAGGATCAGCACCGGCTTGCCGGTGGTGCGGCGGTCCTCGAACTGCGCGATGCATGGCGCGTAATAAGCCGCATGGCCGGCGAAGCGCAGGCCCGGCGGCGCGAAGGCGCTCGCCGCCTGCTCGTACGCTGAGTAAAGCGACACCATGCCGCCGTAGGAGAAGCCGAGCAGCGCAACCCGCTCCGGATCGATCTCCGGCCGCGCGGCGAGCCATTGCAGCCCGGCATAGGCGTCCGCCATGATCATCGTCTCGGTGATGTTCAGCAGTCGCTCGGTGAAGCCGGTGGCGCGGTCGCGGCGCGACGCGAAGGCGTCGATCACCAGCGCCGCCACGCCCATCGCCGCGAGCTGGCGGGCATAGGTCATCTCGCGCGCTTCGAGCACGCCGCCGGAGCCATGCAGCATCACCACCGCGGGCACGGAACGCGCCGGCCGTGCACCAGGCGGCGCGACGAACGTCGCGACCGCCATCGTCGGCGACTGGCGTTCCGGATCCGCCGCTTCCGCGAGCGTAAAGGGACTGGAACTCGGGAAGCGCACGGCCTCGCCGCGCAAGGCGGGGAGCGTGCCCGGGTCGGGCCAGGTCAGGCTGACCGCGCCCGCCTGGCAGGCGAGAGCGGCGAGCAGCATAGTCATTGCGAGGCGCAGCGTCACGGCGGGCGAAATCATACCGGCGGTGCAGGCCACCGACGAGAGCCGCGCGATCACGCTTTCGTCAGCTCGGTGCCTGCTCGGCGGGTGCCGGCGCCTCGGCGCCTAGCTCCGGAGCAAGCTGCCGCCGGCAGAGCGCTGCCGCCTTCGTCGCGGCGTCCGTGTGCGCGCCGTCGCCATCCAGTTCGAGATAGTGCTCGAACAGTGCCAGCGCGCGGCGGAACTCGCTGCGGTCGAGATGCAGGAAGGCAAGTCGGAACGCGGCGTCGCCGTGCTGCGGATCGCGCACCAGCGCGCGCTCGTAACAGGCGCGCGCTTCTCGTTCGTCGCCGCGGTCGTAGGCGAGGCAACCGAGCTCGTACCACGCCTCTGCGAGCGCGGGATCGACATCGATCGCAAGCCGATAGAGTGACGCGGCCTCGTCGATGCGACCCTGGTGACGCACGGCGTTGGCGCAGTCGAACAGCGCCAGCGCATCGTTCGGGTCGATCTCGGCGCAGCGGCGGTAGAGCTGCTCCGCCACTTTCCAGTCGCCCGCCTGTCCCGACGCCTCCGCAAGGTCGTGCAGATGGCAGGAGAGGGTGATGTCGTCGTAGTCGACGCGCCTGGCAACCTTCTGGTCGATCGCCGTGAGCCATGTGCCGATGCCGGTGATGAGCTCGCCATTCGCAAGCGGCGGCGGCAGGGCCGCGCGCTGCTCCGCCTCGCGCGCCTCCTCGAGCTTGCGGCTCAGCGCGAACGCCGCGAACCACGACACCGCGAGCAGCAGCCAGATGAACGCGACGTCGCCGAGCGCCTCGTCCTCGTCGGTGATCGTCACGATCAGCGCCGTCGCGAGTGCGAGCCCGAGACCCGCGCTGCCGAGCCGCCGGTCGTCCAGGAGTCCGAACAGAAAC
>DATAAP010000315.1:0-9190 GCA_036260035.1 Alphaproteobacteria bacterium
CTTCTCGATCCGCGCATGTGGATGGGCTTGTGGGGTGTGACGCTGAGCGCGACCAGCATTCTCTATCTTCTGCCGAATGCGGGACCGCCGGGCGAGGCGCAACTCGACAAGGTCACGCATCTCGTCGCATTCGGCGTGATCGGGCTTACCAGCTTCCTCGGCGCCGGCGGTCGTCGGCCGAGCTTCCCGATGCTCCTCAGCCTCGTGCTGGCCGTGCTGCTCGAATGGCTGCAGGGCTTCGTGCCCGGGCGGCAATACTCGCTCATCGACTGCGGCGCGAATCTGGCCGGAACCGGCGCGGGCTTTGCCGCCGGTTTTGTCATCCGGGCTTGGACTGCGCGGCAACCTCGCCATTCCGATTAGGCGGCCGGCCGCGGCCTGACACCGGTGCGCGCGTCCACGCGGAACGGGAGTAATTCCATCGTGACTAAGAATTGGACGAGCGCAGCGCTAACCCTTTTGCGAAGTGTTCAGTCCGGAAAGCCAAGTCGTCGACAAAAGCCCTTCTGCTACGATTTGAGCGCGCGAAACGGCACGCGCGTCGCTGCCGCCTCAGATTGTCGTACGGCGTATCAGGTTCAGAGAGAAGCAGAGGAACGCAGGCATGAAATCATTATTTACATGGGCCCGGCTGCTTGGGCGGCCGGGATTCGCCTTCGGGCTGATCCTATCCGTGCTCCTGCTCGGCGGTTGCGGTCCGGCGGCGGTGAAGCCGGCGACGATCGAGCAGGCTAATGCTATATCGACACGCGCCGCTGGCGGCGAGTATCGCCTGCAACCGGGCGACGAACTTGACATCCGCTTCTATTACAACCCGGAACTGAGCACGTCAGTCCTCATCCGGCCCGACGGCCGCATATCGCTGCCGCTGGCGAACGAGATTCAGGCCGCTGGCCTGACTCCCGCCCAGCTCCAGCAGCGCCTCCGCTCGGCCTATGAGCAGGAGCTGCGGCGTCCCGAACTCACGGTGATCGTCCGCTCATTCAACTCGCAGAAGGTCTTCGTCGGCGGCGAGGTGGCGAGCCCCGGCGTGGTCCAAGCGCTTGGCCCCCTCACGGTCCTGCAATCGGTCACCCAGGCGGGAGGCTTCAAGGAAACGGCTAGGCTGAACGAGGTGCTGGTCATCCGGCGCGACCCGGCGGCGCAGGACCCGATCGTCATTCCGGTCGACATCAGCGCCGTGGTCGATGGTACGCAGACGAATCAGGACATTGCCCTGATGCCTTTTGACGTCGTCTACGTGCCGAAATCGCCCATCGCGAACGTCAACAAGTTCGTGGATCAATACATCCGCCAGAACATTCCATTTGGGTTCGGCCTGACTTACGGCTTCGGTTTCTGAGCACACGAGGAGCACGACGCATGCGGACCGACGTCGCCGACAACGGCACAAGGGACATCCTCAATGTCCTTTTCAAGCACCAGCGAAAGATCGTTGCCACCTTCATGCTCGTTGTCGGCGGCGTCGCTCTCTACACGTTCCTGTCGACGCCGCTCTACGAAGCGACCGCCAGCCTGCTGATCAAGGTCGGCCGCGAGTACGTGTACCGCCCCGAGGTCGGCGAGGAGCGGCCGCAGCTGCAGCTTAACCGCGAGGACCTCGTGAATTCCGAGCTCGAGATCCTGACCAGCCGAGACTTGGCGGCCAAGGTGATCGATACGATCGGCATTGACCGCCTCTACCCCGGTTTGGACAAGCCGCCGCCGCTGCTGTCGCTTGCGACGGTTCGCGGACTGATCGACGATGCGATCGCCTGGTACGAGGGCCGCCCGCTGCTCAGCCGCGAGAACAGCAAGATGGAGCGCGCGAAGAATATCTTCATCGCCAGCCTCAAGGTCGAGGCCATCCCGAAGTCCAACGTCGTCAAGGTGCAGTTCCGGCATCCTGAGCCGGAGCTCGCGGCGCAGACCGTCAACACGCTGCTGGACTCGTTCAAGGCCAAGCGCCTCGAAGTGTTCAGCGGCCCGAAATCGTCCTTCCTCGACGAGCAGGTCGAGTACTATCGCAACCAGCTAGGCGAGGCGGAGCAGCGGTTCGAGAGCTTCCGTCAGCAGTATGGCGTGTTCTCGCTCGACCAGCAGCGCAGCCTCTTGCTGAGCCAGCGCAACGCGATCGATACCGAGCTGAAGGCGACACAGAACCGCGTCGAGGAAGCGCGCAAGCGGCTTGCTTCCTTGGTAGACCAGCAGAAGCGCATCTCCGAAATGGTGCCGCTCGGCACCGACTCCGAGCGCGTGCCGGTGGTCGACGACGCCCGCTCGCGCCTGCTGGCGCTTCAGCTCAAGGAGCAGGAGCTACTGTCCAAGTACCGCGACGAAAGCCAGATCGTGAAGAACGTGCGCGAGGAGAAGAAGGTCGTCGAGGACTTTCTCGCCCGCGTGCAGAACGATCGCACCACACGTACGCGGTCTGGCAAGAACCCCGTCTATGAGCAGCTTCAGCTTGAGATCGTGCGCACCACAGCGGAGCAGAACGCCATGCTCGCCAAGCAGGCAGCAATCGAGCAGCAGACCGCGCAGATCGACCAGGAGCTGCGCACGCTGGACCTGCGCGACAAGGAGCTGCAGCAGATCGAGCGCGACATCAAGCAAGCCCGCCTGAACTACGAGACCTACCAGTCGCGCGCGGAGGAGGCCCGCATCTCGGAGCAGATGGACCAGCAGAAGATGGTCAACATCAGCATCATCGAGAGTGCGCGCATGCCGATCCGGCCCGTGCTACCCAAGAAGACGCTGAACATGGTGCTTGCGGCGGTGTTCGGCGCCGCTGCCGGCATCGGGCTCGCCTTCCTCGTCGAGTATCTGCGCTCCGGCTTCCTCACGCCCGAGAGTGCCGGGCGCAGTCTCGGCGTCCGGGTCCTCGGCACTGTGCCCTATCGCAGCGCCTGATCGACAGGTCGGCCAACGACCAGCGAGAGCTGCACGCATGTACAACGACTTTTACGAGCTGCAACGCGAGCCTTTCCATGTGACGCCGGACCCGGACTTCCTGTTTCCGAGTCCGGCCCACAAGGAAGCCCTCGCCGCGATCATCTACGGGATCGAGCAGCGTAAGGGCTTCGTCGCGATCACCGGGGAGGTCGGCGTCGGCAAGACGACGATCCTCAGGAGCTATCTCGATTTCGCCGACCGCCAGAACCTGAAGCTGATCTACGTCTACAACTCCGACCTCAGCTTCGACGAGCTGGTGACGATGCTGCTGCAGGAGCTCGGCGTCGAGGAGCGCCCGCCGAGCACGTTCCAGGCAGTCTCGCGCCTGCATGAGGCGCTGATCGACGTCTATCGCCAAAATCAGACAGTCGTGCTGATCATCGACGAGGCGCAGAACATGCCCGTCGACACGCTGGAGAGCCTACGCATGCTCTCCAACCTCGAGACGGTCACCGAGAAGCTGATTCAGATCATGCTGATCGGGCAGCCCGAGTTCGACGAGCTGCTGCAGCAGCATCGCCTGCGGCAGCTGCGTCAGCGCATCGCCATCCATGCGCGCATCGGTCCGCTCAATTTCGAGGACAGCATCGCCTATCTCGAGCATCGGCTGGCGAAGGTGGCACTCGGAACCAAGCCAGTCTTCACCAAGAACGCGTTGAAGCTGATCGCCGAGGCTTCGCAAGGCATCCCGCGCAACCTCAACATCATCAGCGACAATGCGCTGATCACCGGCTACGGCTACCAGCAGCGGCCAGTCAATACCCGCATTGTCAAGGAAGTGCTGGCCGACCGCGGCTTCACGACCGCCCCGGCTGCCGTGGAACCGGTGCTCAAGCGCGGCCGCGGCCTGTGGATCGGCACCGGGACCGCTGCGGCAGCCGCCGTCGCAGCAATCGTCGCGGTGCTCGCCTTGCGCCCGGAGCTGATGCCGAGCGAAGCGCGTCGGGAGGCGGAGCAGCAACAAGCCGCGACGGCGCAGCCGGCACCTGCTCCCGCGCCGCAAGTCGCTTCCAGAAGCGCAGACGCTCCGGCTTCCAGAAGCGCGGAGGCCCAGAGCGGCACGGCGCGCGAACCGGCGTCACCGACCCCTCCATCCCGCCCGGCGACGCCCCAGCCGCAAGTCGTCGAGCGAGCGCCGGCCCCCCCACCGGAGCCGCCGCGCGCCCCCCCGGCACCGCCGGTCGCGGAGCGTACGCCGGCCCCGCCGCCCGCGCCGCCGCAGGCCGCTCCCGGACCGCCGAAACCCGCGGAGGTCGCGCGTGCCGAACCGCCGCGCAGCGAGGCGCGGCAGCCGGAGCGGCCGACCGTCG
Source organism: Alphaproteobacteria bacterium (assembly GCA_036260035.1). Lineage (GTDB taxonomy): Bacteria > Pseudomonadota > Alphaproteobacteria > CACIAM-22H2 > CACIAM-22H2 > DATAAP01. Next base: position 4,242 of record DATAAP010000315.1, read on the forward strand.
TCACACCGCCGCCGAGCGTCCGCTCGCCCCCTGCAACGGTTCGGCCATCCCCACCGCCAGCAGCAGCACCGCAGCTGGCACCCAGCGCGCCGCAGGCGGCCGAGGTCGCCCGCGCGCAGCCGTCGCCGCCGCGCGAGAACTCGATGCCGCCCGCGCCCCCTGCCGCGAGCGTCGGACCGGCGCCCGCACGGCCAGCGCCGCCCTCTCCGCAGACCACCGAACCGCCGCGAACCACACGCAGCGGCTCCACCGAGACCGCGAGTGCCGAGCCACGGCCGCAGCAGCCCGCCACAACGGCCCGTCGGACGCCGCCGCCGATCCCGCTCGCCGCACCGCCGAGCCGGCCGGCGACCACACCGGAACCGGCGCCTGTGACACGGTCGCCGTCGACCGGAGCACCGGGTCCGTTGATCGCGGCCGTACCATCGCCTGCAGCCCCGCCCAGTTTACCGCCTTCGGTCATGCTGCCTTCGGCCAGTGGCTCCGGGATCGCCGCGGGGTCAACGAGCGAAGACACGGAGTCACTGGTCGCGCGGCCGCTCGCCACGCTGCCGCCGCCAACCACGCAGACCGTTCGCGCCGTGCGCGCGGGGGACAGCTTGTGGACCATGGCGGAGGAGGTCTACGGCTTCGTCAGCCCTTCCGTGCTGCGCCGGGTGCAGGACGCGAACCCGCAGATCCGCAACATCAACGTGCTCGCGCCGGGCCAGGAAGTGGTGTTCCCACGCGTGCAAGAGACGCCGTTCGGGCGCGGCACCACTTTGTCGGACTCGCTCAGTTCAACCGGACGGAATTGAGGCTGCTGAAAACCCGTTGGAGCGCAAACAGGGATTCAATACAAGATGAGCAAGATATTCGAGGCGCTTGAACACGCCCGCGCAGAACGCAAGGCGATGAAGCCGGAGCTGGTTGCTACCGCTCCCGTCCTGCATCATCCAGCGACCGCGCCCGCTGCGCCGGTGAGTCCTGCACCCAAAGTGCAGCCCTTCCCATTGCAACCGCCGGAGGCAGCCTTCGAGCGCGAGATGGCGGGCATCTATCATCCGATCATCAGCGCGCTGCCCAACAGCAAGGGTATGGTCCTGTTCCTCGGCACCAGCGAGAGCGACGGGACATCGACGATGGCGCGCGAGTTCGCGTCCTTCGTGGCGACCCATGTCGGCTCGACGACCTTGCTCTTCGACACGGACCGCCAGAAGCCGTCGCAGCTCGGCCATTTCGGAATCCGCGGCGCGACCGATTTCGAGGCAGTCGTGCATGACGGCCGCAGCGTCGATGAGGCGATCTACCCAGTGCGCAACACCGGCCTGCATGTCTGCCCGCTGGCGCTGAGGCCGACCTCGCGGCCGTTCGTGTTCAGCTCGCAGCGCACGGACCACGTGCTCAACCAGCTGCGGCAGCGCTTCGACCTGGTCGTCATCGACTCGCCGGCACCGACCGACTCTCCCGATATGCTGGCGCTCAGCGCCAAGGTCGACGGCGTAGTGCTGGTGATCCAGGCGGATCAGACGCGCTTCCATCAGGCCAAGCGCACCAAGGAGCTGATCGAAGCGAATGGCGGCAAGCTGATCGGGCTGGTCTTCAATAAACGCCGTTTTTTCATCCCTGACTGGATCTACAAGCGGCTCTAGTGGAACGCCCGCTGGGCGCTTCCCAGGATCCAGTCCGAACATGAGCCTTTGACCGACGCCTGCCGTCCTGATGCAGCACGCTGCCACATCTGCCGAAGCCGGACGCAAAACGCCTGTCCCGTGGCGCCTCTCGGATTCGCTGACCGCGGGCACGATGCTGGTGCTCCTCGTCGCCTTGGGCGCGTTGCTGCGTGCCCTGTATCTCGATCGCCAGAGCCTCTGGTTCGACGAGGGCGTCGGGCTGATCTTTTCCGGCTGCGAAGTGGTGAGCGGGTGCCTCGAGGCGATGCTGCGCACGCGCACCAGCGAGCGCTTCCAGCTGCTCTATCCCCTTCTTCTCCACGAGTGGCGCGTGCTGTTCGGCAGCGGCGAGAGCGCGCTGCGTAGCCTATCGGTTCTATTCAACGTCGCCGCGCTCGTAATCATCGCCGCAACAGCGCGCCGGGTCTTCGGAACGGCGCATGCCGCCTGGTCGCTCGCTTTCATGGCGCTTAGCGGGTTCACCCTAGTGCATGCGCAGGAGGCACGGCCCTATGCGTTCTTCCTGATGATCGCGGCGGCGCAGCTCTACCTGATCACGGTGGCGCGCGAAGGATCGCGCAACGCGCGCCTTGGCCTCTATGCCGTGACGGCCCTGGCCGCCTGGGCCGGGCTGTTCCCACTGCTCTTCAGCGTGGCTCTGGCGCTCGCGGATCTGGCCGACCGCGGGCTTTCCGTCGAGACGATCAGGCGCTGGTTCATCCGGTGGCTGCCCGCCGGCCTGCTCTGCCTGCCTGCCGTGCTCTATTACGGCCATGCGGCAATAGATATGCCGCCCGACGACGTACTCGTGCCGCGCAGCCAGCAGCCGCTCTTCAATGCGGCGTTTCTCGTGTACGGCCACTTCGTCGGGCAGACATTCGGCCCACCGGTGGAGGCGCTGCGCGGACCAGCGCGTTTCGATGCGATCATCGCGAACGCTCCCCTGCTTGCAGCACTCGTGGCGGTGCTCACGTTCGGCGCCGTCCACGGGTGGCGCCTCTGGCGCGCGCAGGCGTGGAACGCCCTCACCGGCGCGCGCGTGCTGGTGCTTACCGCCCTATCCTATTGCGCGCTGTTGCTCTTGTTCGCCGCGCTGACTCGGCACAATCTGCTGCCGCGGCATGCGATCGCACTGCATCCTCTGCTCGCGCTACTTCTGCCCTGCCTCATCACGCCATCGCCACGTGGCGGTCGGCCATACGCCGGCCATGCCTTCATGGGCGCCCTTCTCGCCCTCAATCTGGTTTCGGTGGGACGCCACTATTTCGACCGCACGCAATGGAAGGACGACTATCGCGGTGCCGCCGCCTACCTCGAGCAGGTCGGCGAGCCGCAGCGCCCGGTGCTGCTGCTGCGCGGGCTGCCAGTTCTTTTCGCGTACTACGGCTATGACAAGATGACTGTCGTTATGGATCCGCCACAGGCGCACGTACCCGGCGTCGTCGCCGACGCGCTCGGCGATCGCCCGGAACTCGTCATCGTGGTCAATCGCGAGACGGATCTGTGGCCGACGGGCTGGCTCGAGACGACGCTGGCACCGGACCTGCGCCTCACGCGCAAGCAGGAGCTCTCCTACTTCTCGATTTACACCTTCGTGCGGCGCTAGGTTCGGCGCGGCAGCTTGTTGAAATGAATCAGCCGGTAGAGCTGTTCCTGTTGGAGCGCTGCGATAAGGCTTCGGTCAGGCATTTGCTCGGCGCCTTTAAACCACGATCTGAAGTAGCCGTAGCCGAGCGCCAGCCCCGCCAGTACATAAGGCGGCTCGAACATCCGGTAGACGGCGCGCCCAAGCGCGAAGAGCGGGTGCGTCCCGATCACATAGGCGCCGTGGCCCATGCGCACGTTGCCGCGCAGGATGCCGGTCGCCGCCGCGGTCTGGCGCTGGTGGACCACAACGAGGTCGGGAATGCAGACCGTGTGGTAGCCGAGCGATCGGATCTTGACGAGGTCGATGATGTCCCAGCCCAGCATCGGCACGAAGCCGCCCATCTCCTCGAACACCACCTTGCGGATGGTCTTGATCGGGCCAGGCACGTGGTTGTCCGGCATGCGCAGGCGGTGCCTGCGGCCACCGGCGGTGACCTCCTCGAGTACACCACCCGCCGCGCCAATCGCCGCGTCGGCATCCATAACCCGGAACAGCCGCTCGAAATAGTCCTTAGGGAAGATCAAGTCAGCGTCGATCTTCGAGATGTAGTCGGCCCTCTCGCTGCGCACCTGCTCGTAGCCCTGGTTGAAGACCTCGACGACGCGATAGCGTCTGCCGCCGCCGGACTTGCGCCCGCTGATCAGCGCGATCCACGGATGGCGCGCCATGAACTGCCGCACGATATCGGCGGTCGCATCGGTCGAGCCGTCATCGACGACCAGCAGGCGATCGGGTCGCTCGGTCTGATCGGCGAGCGACTGGAGGGTCCGCGCAATCAGCGCCGCCTCGTTATGGGCAGGCATGACGACGATGTGCTTCATGGGACCACCTATGCCGGGATGGCGACGCGGTATTCGCGCCGCCAGAGTTCGAACATCGCGAGCGCGAAGAGCCGCTTGCCGTTGGCGAGGCCGCGACGCTGGCCTGCCTGCATGCGCGAGATCTGATCTCTTGAGAAAAGCCGCGGGTCGGCATCGGCGAGGACGCCTTCGATGAAGCGTCCGGTGTCGCCGCGCAGCCAGCGGTCGATCGGGATGCTGAAACCCTGCTTGCGATCGAGATTGAGCGCCGACGGAAGGATCTTGCGGCCGAGGCGCTTGGGAAGGATCTTCCCTTCCGTCTTCGTAGCGCGCAGGCGATCCGGCACCCGGCCGAACGCAAACTCTATGATCTTGTGATCGAGCCAGGGTGCACGCACTTCGAGCGAAGTCAGCATGCTCGCGCGGTCGACCTTCGCGAGAATGTCGTCGACCATGTAGGTCGAAAAATCGACGCGCGTCGCCTGCTGCACCGACGAATGCTCATGCTGGCACAATGCGGCCTTGGTCGCCTCCGGCGCTGCCTTCCTGGCCGCCGCTTCACGCAGCGGAGCACTCAAGAGCCGCCTGCGGGCCGCCACATCGAAATACATGTCGACGTGCGCGATCGCGTCGGCCTCGCTGCCGCCGGCGCCGATCGCATAGGTCCGGCCGCGCGTCCCGACCGGCGCCAGAGCTGCGACTGTGCGGCTGAATGCGCGGCGCGCCCAGCGTGGCCCCAGTGCACGCCAGCGCGCCGTGCGCTGCAGCCAGCTGTAGTGCCAATAGCCCGCGAAGAGCTCGTCGCCGCCGTCCCCGCCACGCCACCGTCGCCATTGGCGGGGACGGCGG
>DATAAP010000316.1:0-4348 GCA_036260035.1 Alphaproteobacteria bacterium
AAGCCGCCGCGCCGTCGCGGCTTCGGCTCGCGCCTGATCACCGCGAGCGCCGGCCAGCTCGAGGGCGAGGTTGATTTGGACTTCGCGCCTGACGGCCTTGCGTACCGGCTGCGCTTTCCGTTGCGAGAGCCTGTCACGCCTTGAGCGGCCTGGGAACATCGGGCAGCCGCTGGCCGTTCGCTTGAGATGACACCGCTCAGCTACGTACCCATACAAGCGCTGCCGACGCATCCGCAGCCGCCGCGCCCGGAGAAGACACCCGAGCCGCCGCAGCACGGTCCGCCGCGCGTGCCGCCGAACATGCCGCCCTCGCAGCAGCCCGGCATGCCACCGCCCAATGCGCCCGGCGTCCCGGAAAAGCCACCCGCCGTCTTCTAGGAGGGAAGATTGCCCATGGCCCCACGCGACCCACCCAAGCGCCGCCACTCGGTCGAGCATCCGCCGCGCCCGGTGCCCAAGCGCGACGCCGACTTGGACACGCTCGAGCGCCCGCCTGCTGCGCGCGACTTCGACGAGCCCGCCCGCGAGCGCACCGATAACGGCTTCGATCCGAACGTCAACAGCGTGCCGCGCTAGCGGCGGCTCGGTGTTTCCAGGCAATCGCGGCCTCCGCGTCGCGGCGGCCGCATCCCGCTATCGAACTCGCGTAAGAGGCGCCGCCAGTCGCTAACAAGCCGCTTACGCTCATTTAATCGTTGCGTTATAGGCGCAATCTAGGGTTGTCTTGCGCCGGACGGGCCCAGTCGTGTGCACAGGAGGGAGACGCGTCGGCAATTTTGACATCGGCGCGCGGTCCCCGCCCGCTAAACACCTGATGCGGTGTCACTTTACCTCGCGGCACGCAGCTTGCTTCGATCTCGCGGCACTCAGCGAATCACCAGCAGGAGGATCTCCATGAAGCAAGCTTCGACCAAGGAGCGCCGCGCGTTCCTGAAGAAGGCCGGCACTGCAGCGGCGGCCGTCCCCGCGGCGGCGCTGCTGCTCTCGCTGTCGGAGAAATCCGCACTCGCCCAGACCGTGTCGGGCGGTACCCAGCCCCCGATTGGCGGCGACGACGCGTAAGCATCGCTCCGTTTGACTGAAGCCCCGCCGTGTCCGGCGGGGCTTCTTGTTTTTGGCCGCACGCGCGCGGAAAAGAATCGGGCCCCGGGGAACTGGCGCCGTTTCGGCGCGGTTCACTTTTGCTGTCACACTTCGACGTGATGCAGCCTATGGAATCCGTTCTCATCATCGACGATGAACCGGTGACGCGCATCGGCTATGAGACCATCGTCACCGAGGCGGGGTATGCGGTGGCCGGTTCGGCATCGAGCGCCGTCGCTGCTTTGCGCGCCGCCGATGCGCATGCGCCGGACATGGCGCTCGTCGATATCCATCTCGGCGCCAATGCCGACGGGCTGTGGGTGGCGCGCGAGCTGGCGGACCATTTCGGTACGCGCATCGTGTTCGTGACCGGCACGCACGATGAGCGGATCGTCGGCGCCGCCACGCTGATCGGCGCCAGCGCCGTACTGCAGAAGCCTGTCCCGCCGCTCGCCATCATCGAGGCGCTGGATAACGCTTCGCGCGACCGCTTGTGAGCGAGCACCCGACACCGCCTATGCGGCGTCGGCCAGCACTGATCAACGCCGCCAGGCCGTCCATCGCTGTCGACGCGCTTTACAGATGCATTGCCGCTGCGGGTCCCGGTTCCCGCTAACCTGTTGAAGTCGCGGCAATGGCGCATTGCTTGCATGGTTAAAATGTCGAAGCGGTCCGCCTATAGGGCGAAGGCCGCTGTGCCGGATTCGGAGCCGTCCCTTGCCAGGCATCCTTCGTGCCGTCCTGCCGCTGCTGATAGCCGTTATCATTGGCCAGGCGGCGATTCCGGCTGCAGCCCTGCCACTGAGGCCGGCCGCCGGGCTTGAACGGATCGGGCCGAGCGGGCTGCTGATGCACGCCAGCACCACGGATCCGCTCTCGCTGCTCGGGTCGGACAGCATCACGACGATCGAAGGGCCTCAGCTCGACAATGTGCCTGAGCCGGACACGCTCGCGATCCTGGGCGGCGCGATCGCCGCCTTCGCGGTCGTCGCCTTGATCCGCCGCAATCGCCCGCGCAAGTAGCCAGCGCCCGCGGGAAGCGGGTCTTTTCTTCCACTCTGCCTACCGCGACAATGTGCGGATGATCGAGATCATCATCGAGCGATGGAGCGGCCCTGACGGGACGACATTCCGATGGTCGCTGTGGCGTGACGGCAGGCGCGTCGGCATGGGGCCCGATTACCCGACCGCGGAAGAGGCGGAGGCCATTGCAGCGAGCTTCTGCGCGAAGACGCTCGGGACCATGCCCGACCGCGTGACGCGGTTGTAGTGCCGCTCGGAGGCGCGTCGCAGCACCGTCCTCGCATGAATCGCCGCGCGCCCCCTGCGTGCGTTTTTCGGCGCTGAGCAAGTGATCGTCAACTAATCTGCGAACGTGATCGGGGCCGGCGCGTTGCCTTCACGACCAGGAGGTCGCCGATGGCAGGAATCGCATTCTCGCTTTTCGCCGGCGGATTGGCGCAGCGCGCGACCGTCGCGATCGACGGACGGACAGAAATACTGCCGGGGCCCAGCTTCAGCTTCGCCAGCAGTGGCGCCCCGGTCACGCAAACGAGCTTTCAGCAAATCGATTTTCCCGGCCGCGTGCTGACCGCGCCGCCCTTCGGCGATCCCAGCGTAGCGACGCTGACAATCAACGACCGTCCGGCGGGCGCCGCATCGCCGTTCGATGTGGACGGCGACGGCCGCATCGACACGGTCAACTTCACGCTCAATCCCGCAGTCTCCGTGTCGCCACAGATTGCAGTGACCGCTGCGGATGCCGATCTGGTGACACTGTCCGGTTGGCCCACCGTCAATCTCGATCTCGCCGACCAGAGCAGCGCTATCGCGTTCGATCTGGAAGGAGCGCGCGAAGGTCTGTTCAACTTCGGCGCCGCCGACGATGCGCTCACGATCGAAACCGGATCCGGAACCGGACTACTTCAGGTCGCCAGCGGCTCGGGAGACGATGCAGTCGACCTTACGTCCAGCTCTTTCTACTCGGGAACCGCGCAGGTGGCGCTCGGCGATGGCGACGACACGTTGCGGATTGCTAGGGATGACGGCGATTTTCGGATTCTCGCGACGTCAAGCGGAGCCGAGACCGCGCCGCAGCCTGCGGCCGTGGCCGACACGCCTGTCTCGACAGGCGCCACAAGCACCGCCAGCGCGGCGAATCCGACGATCTTTCCGCCCGTCGGGAATGGCCGGATGCTGGACATCGTTGCCGATGGCGGCGCAGGGGCCGACCGTTTCACCTTGAGCGATGTCTCGGGCCGGGTCTCGGGCGGCGCCGGCGCCGATATCTTCGAAGTCGACCGCGCGGAAGCGCTGACAATTCAGCCCGGCGCCGGGGCCGACACGGTCGTGCTCCGGAACGGCGCCAGCGCGACGATCGAGATCGCGCGCGCGGACACCGGCACCACGGCGAGTGCGGCCGACACGCTCCGTTTCTCCGCGACCTCGGTCAGCTCCAGCACGGTCGAGCTGTCGGGCTTTGCTCCCGGCTCGTCCGCGCGAATCGTTCCCGACGCGCCGCTCCCTACCGCCTCCTTTCAGCCGGTGCAGCATGCGAGGCTTTTCATCGACGAGCCCGGCGCCGCGACGCCGCAGCTCGTCGAGCTGATCGGAGTCAACACTGACCCAGTCGAAGGACTGACGGTGCTGTTCACGTGATACGCGCACGGCACCGGGCCATCGACCGACCGATCCGGGGCCGGGCGAACAATGCCCGCAGGGGCCATTTCGGGGCACAAAGCGGACTGCGTGAAGCTCGGCCGGGCTCGGCACAGGGCCGGCGTGTCTTTTTGGCGTCACAGCTGTGATTTTTGCAACAGTTACGCTTTGCGACTCTTGCGCTGAGTCGCGAACCCGTGTACGCCGCTCGTGGGTTGTGCATTTCACTGCGCATACGAGACAGAAGTCCGGCGGAGGGGCATGGACCAGGTGGCGCAGCGATCGGAGACGAAGCCAAGCGCCGCGGCGCCGGCGGCAGCGCCGCCTGCCGTCGATCCAAAATTAATCCGGCGTGCCGCGCGAATCCTGATCGGCAACCACGGCCCGGCGGCTGCCGAGCGCGCCACTGAGCGTTACCGCCTCCTCTTGGCCGAAGGCTACAAGCAGGCTGCCGAGCTATGGCTGGACGTGACGAAGGCGATCGCCTCCCTGTCGCGCCCGCGCAAGGTGCATAGACGGTAGCCTTCTCCGCTCGCTCTATTCCCGCTCGCCCTCACGCCGCGTGTTCGCGGACGAGCTTGCCGGCGGGCACGGCGAGTTCGACGCG
>DATAAP010000317.1:0-2909 GCA_036260035.1 Alphaproteobacteria bacterium
CCGGCGTGTGCTTAACGCCTAGGGCGCGGATTTGTCGGCATTTTTTCCGCGGCACGGAAAATGCAGAAATGCGGCCGGGGACGGCGATCGCGTTGCCGTCCGGAGGGGTGGGGGATGGAGCCTTTTGCGCCTGTGATCGACGCTTATGACGCCGCGCGTGCGGCCGGACTTTCGCGCGCCGACGCATTCGTGCGTGCCATCGACGCGTTCCGCACGCAGCAGCCGGAGCTGTCGACCGGCGAAGCCGGCAGGGAAGTAGCGCGCATTCTTCTGCGTGCCGCCGTGGCGGCGCAAGGCGAAGGGCGCGGTGAGGCGTTCCCAAGGCCGGCAATTTCATGGTGAGGCGATGAGAACGAGGATGCGAGGTCTGTCGAAATCCGAGCTGCCGATCGTGCGGCATCGGCTCGGTATGACGATCAAGAGCATGGCGGAGGCGGTCGGCCTCAAGCTGCCATCGTATTACTATTACGAGACGCGATACGTCGGCGAGACGCTGCCTGATTGGCTTTCCGAGAAGATCGTTTCGCTTGCCCGCAAGAAGAACGTCGATCTCTCGCAGCGTGTCCTGCGCGCGCACGGCGATCTTCGCATGCGTGCCGGCGCGAGCGACCAGGCGCGGCTGCTGCGCGACATCCTGCGCACGCTGCACGACATCCGCGTGATCATGCGCGACCGCGGCCCGTCCGCGGTCTTCGTTGTAAAGGACGAGCGGCGGCCCCAGACCCTGCGCTCCGCCAACGGGCCGATGCGATCGCGCTAGTGGGCGCCGCGGAAAGCGGCGGCCATGATTCCTAAGATCGTCCATCTCTGCTTCGGCATGGCCGCCGATTTCGGCGGCAAGCCATGGAGCCTCGTCCATTACGCCTGCGTGCGCAGCATGGCGGAGCGGCTCAGGCCTGACGAGATCCGCTTCTACTATGCCTACGAGCCGAGCGGTCCGTGGTGGGATCTGACGCGTCCGCTCGTTTTGCCGATCCGAATCGATCCGCCCACATCGATCTTCGGCAATAAGCTGATCCACCCCGCGCACCGGGCGGATGTCGTTCGGCTCGAGAAGCTGATCGAGCATGGCGGCATCTATCTCGACTGCGATGTGCTGGTCGTGCGCGATTTCGATGCGCTGCTCGGCCATCGCTGCGTGCTCGGCCTGCAGGGCGAGGCGCCGCGGCTTGGCCTTTGCAACGGCGTCATCCTCGCTGAGCGCGGTTCGCGCTTCCTGCGGCGCTGGTACGAGACCTACCGCAGCTTCCGCTCGCGCGGCAAGGACGACTACTGGTCGGAGCATTCGGTCGCGATGCCGCACAAGCTTGCGCAAGAAGACAGCTCGGATCTGACGATTCTCGGCAATCGTGCCTTTCACTGGCCGCTCTTCCATCGCGAGCACCTGCGTTGGACGTTTGCATCGATGCGCCCGATCGACGAGACGGAGAGCTATGCGCATCACCTGTGGGAATCGATCGCCTGGAACGACTATCTCGACGGCCTGACGGTGCGGAAGGTGCGTGAGCGCGACACCAACTTCCATCGCTGGCTGCGGCCGCTGCTGGCGGAGCTTCCCGACGACTTCGCGCCGGAGCCGCTGTGGCGCGCCGGCCAGCGCGCGGCGCGGCGCGCTGGTGCCTTCGTTGAGGATGTCGCTTACTCCTGGCGCCGCGCCGCAAAGCGCGGGGCGGGAGTAACGGTGCAAATTATCCGGGGTTTGCGCCGTTAACCCAACCGCCGGGCGGCACGCGCGGCCGCGGCCGCAAGCCGCTGCAATCGTGCGCATTACCGCGGGGTCGTCGGCAATTTGCCGCGAATCGCCTCATTCACCGTGTTCGGACGCCGCGCAATTTTTCAGGGATAACCGAGGCTTCCCCTGTTCCATCAATCGTTTCTTTACTCGAAAAGCGCCATGAATTTCGTCGTAAAACGGCGATCACGCCGACACGAAGGAACACGCGCATGGCAGGGGAGTCGGTCAATACGCGGCAGCTGGTCGGTGACCTCACCGAGGTGCTGGCGAAGCATCTGCGCTTCCTGCGCGGCGCTGCAGGCGGCGAGCGCGCCAACGTCTCGCATGCCGACCTGTCTCAGCATCTGCTTGTCGGCCTGAACCTCGAGGCGCTGATCGCCGCGGGCACGAACTTCTCGCGCTCCGATCTCTCGAAGTCGAGCCTGCGCTTCGCCGACCTGTTCTGCGCCAATCTCGAATACGCGAACTGCACGCGCACCGATCTGTCGCGCAGCGATCTGCGCGGCGCGCGCCTGCGCGGCGCCAAGTTGGTCGGTGCCAACCTGCGCGAGGCGGATCTGCGTCCCGGCAACCTGGTGATGGGCTCGGCCGACAAGCCGGAGACCGACCTGTCGCACGCCGTCCTCGATCATGCGGATCTGCGCGAAGCGAACATGGTGCGCGCGTCGATGAGCAAGAGCAGCATGGTGTCGGCAAACCTCGCCGGCGCGATGATGCCGAATGTCGACCTGTCGCAATGCGATCTGCGCAACGCCAACCTGTCGCGCGTGAAGCTCAGCGGCGCCAATCTGTCGGGCGCCAATATGCGCGGCGCCACGCTGGTGGGCGCCGACCTCTCGGGCGCGCGCATCAACGGCACCGATTTCAGCGGCGCCGATCTCCAGAACGCGACAATCGGCGCCTCGCCTGACACGGCCGACGTCAAGCCATCGCGGATCATCGAGCTGCATGAGCGCTGGATCCAGACCGGCGGCGCCGAGGGCGCGCGCGCCGACCTGACCGGACGCGATCTCACCGGCATCGGTGAGGGCCTCGCCGGGCGCGACATGAGCGGCGCGGTGCTCATCCGCGCCATCTTGCGGCGCGTTTCGATGCGCGGGGTGAAGCTGCAGATGGCGCTGCTCGGCGGTGCCAACCTGTTTGAATCGGATCTGACCGATGCCGACCTCTCCGG
>DATAAP010000318.1:0-1568 GCA_036260035.1 Alphaproteobacteria bacterium
GAATTCATGGCGATCGCTGCCGCTGCGGCCTCGTAAATCAACCATTTGAGCCTAGATTCGGGGGCGGGAAGCGACTAAAAGAGCGCCTTCCCCCAAACGTGCTGCCTGATTGAGACCGTGCTATGCTGCTTGTCCTCGCCGTCATCCAGATCCTGATCGCGATCGCGCTGATCGCCGTGATCCTGATTCAGCGCAGCGAGGGCGGCGGCCTTGGCATCGGCGGCGGAGGGGGCGGCATGGGCGGGTTCATGACCGCGCGCGGCACGTCCAACCTGTTGACGCGACTGACGGCCATCCTGGCGGGGCTGTTCCTTGCCATCTGCCTGCTCCTGACTGTGCTCGGGACCGGGCCGCGCGAGCGCCGCTCGTTCTTCGACACGATGACCCCCACGGCGCCGTCGCCGTCGGTACCGCCAAGCCCGGCCGCGCCGTCGGCACCGGCGCCAGCCGAGCAGCCTCCGGCTGCGCCCGCGGCACCGATCGCGCGCTGACCGAACCTGTGGCGTTGCGGCGCCGCCTGGCGCTGCGTTCGACATCGGAAAACCCGATTGCGACTCGGCAACGCGCATCCGCCGATTTGCGATCTCATGCGCGCCACTCGGGGGCGAAAACACGGGCGATCTAGCGGTTCGCTTGTGCCCTCCGGACCCGCTGTGTATGGTGGAGTTCCATGACGCGGTTCATTTTCATAACCGGCGGCGTGGTCTCTTCCCTCGGTAAAGGTCTCGCTTCGGCGGCGCTCGGCGCGCTTCTCCAGGCGCGCGGTTTCCGGGTGAGATTGCGCAAGCTGGACCCCTACCTGAATGTCGATCCGGGGACGATGAGTCCCTACCAGCACGGCGAAGTCTACGTCACCGATGACGGCGCCGAGACCGACCTCGACCTCGGCCATTACGAGCGCTTCACCGGCGTGCCGTCGCGGCAATCGGACAACATCACGACTGGCCGCATCTATTCGAACGTGATCGCCAAGGAGCGCCGCGGCGACTACCTCGGCGGTACGGTGCAAGTCATCCCGCATGTTACCGACGCCATCAAGGAATTCATCCGCGCGGATTGCGGCGACGCCGATTTCCTGCTCTGCGAAATCGGCGGCACGGTTGGCGACATCGAAAGCCTGCCGTTCCTCGAGGCGATCCGCCAGCTGGGCAACGAGCTCGGCCGCGAGCGCGCGCTGTTCGTTCACCTTACGCTGATGCCGTGGATCCCGTCGGCCGGCGAACTTAAGACCAAGCCGACGCAGCATTCGGTTAAGGAGCTGCAGAGCGTCGGCATCCAGCCCGACGTGCTGCTGTGCCGCTGCGATCGCGAGATCCCGCTCGGCGCGCGAAAGAAGATCGCGCTGTTCTGCAATCTGCGCGAAGAAGCGGTCATCCCGGCGCTCGACGCCTCGTCGATCTACGAGGTACCGCTGCAATATCACGAGCAGGGCTTCGACCGCGAAGTGCTGCGGCATTTCGGCCTGGAAGGGCGCACCAAGCCCAACCTGACGCGCTGGACGGAGATCATACGCCGCATCCATGCACCCGAAGGCGAGGTGCAGATCGCGGTGGTCGGCAAGTATACGA
>DATAAP010000319.1:0-4620 GCA_036260035.1 Alphaproteobacteria bacterium
GCGCGCGGCTGTCGAGGTTACGCGACCACGCGCCGGTAGAGGTGCCACGTCGCGTGGCCGAGCATGGGGATCACGAAGATCAGCCCCAGGAACAGCGGCAGCGAGCCGAGCACTAGGCTCGCGGCGACGATCAGGCCCCATGCGAGCATCGGCACCGGGTTCGCCAGCACCGCGCGGACCGACGTCTCGACCGCGGTGTGGATGCCCACGTCGCGGTCGATTAGCATCGGGAACGACACCACGCTGATCATCAGCACCAGAAGCGCGAACAGGAAGCCGACGCCGATGCCGACGACGATCATCGTCCATCCGGCGCTGGTGCCGATCACGTCGCGCGCGAAGGCAGCTAGCGACTCCGGCTGCTCGGGGCCGAGCGTCACGCTGTAGATCACGTTCGCCGCGGCGAGCCACAGCGCGAAGATCGCTACCAGCATCAGGCCGAGTGTGACGATCGCGCCGAAGGCCGGCGACTTGACGACGCCGAACGCGTCGGCCCAGGTGACGATCTCGCCGCGCTCGCGCCGGCGGCTCATCTCATAGAGGCCGACGGCGGCAACCGGTCCGACCAGCGCGAAGCCGGAGGCGAGTGGGAAGAGCAGCGGCAGCATGCGGTGGCCGAAGGTCGCATAAGCGAGCACCAGCCCGATGAGCGGATAGATGAGCACCAGGAAGATCACATCGGTGCGATATGCCGCGAAATCGGAAAGCCCGCGCCGCAGCACTTCGCCGAGATCGGGGATGCTGATGTGCCGGATCTCCGGCACAGCTGTCGTCTCGTCGCGGCCGCGCACGGAGCGTCCTGCCGACTCCACCGCGTGTCCAGCGCCGCGCAGTTGATCCCAACCCCACTCGATGGGGTTCCGAACGTGGTTCTCCAAGGCCATGCTAGTTCCTCCCGAACTAAGTCCGGGGGTGGCGGGCCAGCCGTGGCTTGACGCCCATGCGGCCGCCAGTCACGAGGAAGCCCGCGACCCGCCGTTGGAGGAAGCATACCCCCGCCGCGCAGCGAAGTCCGCTCAGTTCTTCCGACGAAGCTTGCCCGTAAATGTCGTGGTTGATGTGGCGTTAACCATCATCCGGCAAGGCGAGCGCCACCCGGGCGACGGCATCGAGCGCCTCATCGGCCGAGCTGCAGGCACGCGTGCCTTTCACCTGAGCCGCTCCGGCCAACCCGAACACGCGTTTGCCGAACTGTAGGCCGAGCGCGACTTCCGAGAGGGTACCGTAGCTGTCGCCGATAACGACCAGGCACAGCGCGGCACGTGCCACGAGCGCGTTGCGGGCCTCGCCGATACCCGTCGCGATCGGCACCGTAACGTAGGGGTTAGCGAGATCGGGCTCCGCTTCGGGCAACAGTCCGATCGAAAATCCGCCCTGCGAAGCGCTGCCGCGGCAGACCGCTTCCATCACGCCTTGCCGGCCGCCGCAGACGAGCGCGAGTCCCATGCGTCCGAGGCCGACGCCGACAGCTTCCGCGATCGCGAGCTGCTCCGCGCCGGCATCGCGCGGGCCGATCACGCCGATCGGCGTACGCAGGCGGTGGCCGCTCTCGCGCTGCAGCCATGCGACCGCATCCTGCAGCATCATGGCTTCGACTGGTCTCGACGTCGCTTCGCCGTGCCAGCGGCGCGCCACCGGATCGAAACGGTGCGCGCCGTGGAGCAGCGCGTTGGCGCCTCGGTCAAGCGCCAGCATGGCTCTCGCTGCGTGCGGCGGCGACCTCGCCGACCGCCATGATCGAAGAGCAGATCGCCATCAGCAGAAGCGATAGCGCCGATGCCGCCGCGAAGTCGGAACCGGTCTCGGAGATCAGGCTGTAGAGCTGCAGCGGCAGGATGTTGAGTTGCGTGCCGACCAGCGCCAGCGCCGTGCCATAGGCGCCGAACACCACGGCAGCGACTAGGCAGAAGGCTGTGAGCGCCGTCGGCAGAATCTGCGGGATCAGGATGTCGACCAGCGCGGCGCGCCGTGTCGCACCGAGCGATTCCGCCGCGGCGATCTGCGCGCGGTCGAAATTGAGCAGGACAGGCAGCAGTAGCATGACGACGCGCGGGATCAGGTAGTAGGACGAGGCAAAGGCGAGGCCGACCGGGCTGAAGAGTATGCCGGAGAACGCGACGGCGTCGACACCTACGAAGGCGAGGAGCTGGGTCACGAACCCGGCGCGCCCGTAGGTGAGAATGAAGCCATAGGCGACGATCAGGCCGGAGAAGGTCAGCGGCAGCGCGATCACGAACAGCAGCGCCGACCGTACCCGCGCCGACAGCCGCGAAAGATGCAGCGCCACGGCGAAGCCGACCACCAGCGAGAACGCCGCTGCCGTCAGCGTCAGAATGATGCTGCCGCCGAGCCCGCGCCAGAACAGCGGATTGGCGAACACCCGTGCGAATGCATCGTCGCTAAACGCCTCGGCCGACACCGCCGCCAGCGGAACCGCGAAGAAGAACGCGAGCACGGCGATGCCGGGTGCCGCGAGCGCCGCCAATGTTGCCGGCGCCATGCCGAAGGCGCGCTTAACATACGCGTCTTTCAATACGGAGACTCCTCGCATGCGGAGAAACCCTCATCCTCCACCTTCTCCCGCAAGCGGGAGAAGGGGCAGAGGCACATCGCGCTCGCAACCCTCTCCCGCAAGCGGGAGAGGGTTCGGCGAGGAGTGCGCCGCACGTCCAATGCCGCGTTACCGCACGGCCACTTTCGCCCAAAGTGCGTCGATCTCCGCCTTTTTCGAGGCGGCCGCCTGCACGTCGAGCGGGCGCACCTGCGGCGCGGGCGGCAGCTTGTCGGTGACGCTCTCCGGCAGCTTGATGCCCGGCACCGACGGCCGCACGAAGCCCTGCGCGAAGATTCCCTGGCCCATTTCCGTCATGGTGAAGTTGAGCCACAGCTTGCCGGCATTGGGATTCGGCCCATTCTTGACCAGGCTGATGCCGTAAGGCGCGGCGACCGACGCTTCCTTCGGGATGACGACCGCGACCGCATCGCCGAGCCCATCGGTGTATTTAGCCTTCAGCCCGTCATTCTCGTAGGAGATCCAGATCGGGATCTCGCCCTTGACGAACTGCGCGTATGGCGTCGTGCCGACGACGCGCAGCACGTTGCCTGCCTGGTGCAGCTTGCCGAGATAATCGATGCCGGGCTGCACGTTGTTCATGTCGCCCCCGGCGGCGTAGTTGGCGGCAAAGGTGAGCACTTGGCCGACGCCGGTCGAGCGCGGGTCGAGATAGACGATCGAGTTCTTGTATTCGGGCTTGAGCAGGTCGGCCCAGGATTGCGGCACGTTCTTGACCAGCTTGGTGTTGACGACAAAGGCGATGGTCAGCGAGTGGATGGTGAACCACTTGCCCTCGGGCTCCTTGAACACGTCGGGCAGCTTCTCGAAATTCACCGGCTTGAACGGCGCGACCACGTCCTTCTTCGCCGCATCGACGGCGGAGGCGGCGAAGTAGTACGCCGTATCCGCCTGCGGGCGGTTGCGGGCCTTCTCGAGCGCCACGACCGTCGCGGCGGAGCCGAGGTCATTGTAGGTCATTTCGACATTGGGATAGCGCTTCTTGAAGGCGGCGAACTGTGCCGCCCAGTTGGCCCAAGTCGGCCCGGTGTCGAAGGACACGACCATGCCTTCCTTGCTGGCGGCCTCATACAGCGCCTTCTCGCCTGGGTAGAGCTCCGGCGAATCGTTCACGGTCTGCGCCGTGGCCGCGAACGGCAGCGCCATCGCGATCGCCGCAACGGCGGCGTACTTCAAGGCTCTCATTGTCTCCTCCTTTGGATGGGTTCCGGCAGAATGCGGACATGCTGCGGGTCGACGTGGACTTCGGTGATGGCGCCGGCATCGGCGGTCTCGCCGATAATGACGCCGCCGTCAGTTGCGAGATCGAAGCGGCGCAGCGCGCCAAGGAAGCGGTCGCGCGTGACGGTCCCGCCGATGGTGTTGACGCGGTCGGCACGGCGCCCGGGCCGCACGCGTTCGGGCCGCACCAGCACGGTCACGGCCGTGCCGCTGCTCATTCCATGCGGCGCCGTGACCAGCGCGCCGATGGGCGTCTCGACGCGGTCGGGACCGGCGATCGTGCCCGGCCAGAGATTCGCGTGGCCGACGAAGGCTGCGACGTCGCGCGAGGCGGGCTGCTCGTAGAGTTCGCGCGGCGTGCCGATCTGGGCGATGCGGCCCTGCTGCATGACCACAACCCGATCGGCCATCGACAGCGCCTCTTCCTGATCGTGCGTGACATGGAGTGCTGCGATGCCGTGCGCCTGCTGGATGCGGCGGATCTCGTCCCGCATCTCCAGGCGCATCGCCGCATCGAGCGCCGAGAGCGGTTCGTCGAGGAGCAGCGCCTGCGGCTGGAACACCAGGGCGCGTGCCAGTGCAACACGCTGTTGCTGCCCGCCGGAGAGATTGTCCGGGCGCCGCTCGGCGAAAGCGGCGAGCCCGACCATGTCGAGTGCACGCATCGCCTGCTCGCGACGCTCGGCAAGCGGACGGTTCCGTACCTTCAGCGGGTAGGCAACGTTCTCCCAGGCCGTCATATGCGGAAACAGGGCGTAGGACTGCCACACCACGCCTAGATTGCGCGCGCGCGGTGGCACATTTGCCACGTCGGCGCCGCCAATCGC
>DATAAP010000320.1:0-4687 GCA_036260035.1 Alphaproteobacteria bacterium
GCGCCCCCACCAGACCTGGACCCAGGATGCGCGCGAGCCTTCGCGCGCCGTCGAGCAGGCCGTTGATCGCCGGCAGCATCGCCATGGACGGGCAGAGCCGTGGCAGACAGGTCTGCAGCGCCGGATCAATGAACGCCGTCAGTGCCGCCATCGGCAGTGCCACCGCCCAGAACAGCCAGACTGGGATGGCGGCGCCCGACCATGCTGCCAGCGGCAGCAACAGCACGATGCCTGCGCGCAGCTGATGCACGCCGATCATAGTTCGGCGCGGGTTCCACTGGTCCGCCCAGATGCCGCAGACCAGCGTCACCAGCAGGATCACCGCCGAGTGCGCGGCGACGATGTAGCCGCCGGCGGCACCGGCGAGATCGACCGCGATCCAGATCAGCGCCACGCGGTACAGCTCCGCCGCGATGGCCGCGAAGAGCTGGCCGTAGAACAGCATGGCGATCGGCCGCGCGCTGAGCGGTTTCAGGATGAACATGGACGTGCGGCGAGGAAGGCGGGCTCGGTCGTAGACGGTATACCGCTTCCAGCGGCTCACCGTCCCGTGCTCAGCCGGCGACGCTCGCCTGCGCTTTTGTCGGGGCGATGCGCTACAGCGCCTTAGCTTGGTCGCGCAGGACGAATTTCTGGATCTTGCCGGTCGACGTCTTCGGCAGCGGGCCGAACACCACCGTGCGGGGGCACTTGTAGTGTGCAAGCCGCTCGCGGCAAAAGGCGATGATCTCCTCGGCCGACGCGGAGGCGCCGTCCCTGAGCGTCACGAAGGCGCAGGGCGTCTCGCCCCATTTCTCGTCGGGGCGCGCGACGACCGCCGCCTCCAGCACCGCGGGATGGCGGTACAGCACGCCCTCGACCTCGATGGTCGAGATGTTCTCGCCGCCGGAGATGATGATGTCCTTCGAGCGGTCCTTGAGCTCGATATAGCCGTTGGGATGCATGACCCCGAGATCGCCGGTATGGAACCAGCCGCCCGCGAACGCCTTCTGCGTCGCCTTCGGGTTTTTGAGATAGCCCTTCATGACGATGTTGCCGCGCATGAAGACCTCGCCGATCGTCGTCCCATCGGACGGCACCGGCTCCAGCGTGTCCGGGTCGGCGACCATCAGCCCTTCGAGCACCGGGTAGCGCACGCCCTGCCGCGCCTTGAGGGAGGCCTGCTCGTCCATCGGCAGCTGGTTCCACTCGTCGTGCCACTCGCAGACGACCGCCGGCCCATACACCTCGGTCAGACCGTAGACATGGGTGATGTGGAAGCCCATGCGCTCGATCTTCTCGATCACCGCAGCGGGCGGCGCCGATGCGGCGGTCATCACCTCGACCTTGCCTTTCATGACCCGGCGCTCTTCCTCGGGCGCGTTGATCAGCAGGTTGAGCACGATCGGCGCGCCGCAGAAATGGGTAACGCCGTGCTCGCGGATGGCCGAAAAGATCGCCTTCGACTCGACGCGCCGCAGGCAGACATTGGAGCCAGCCATCGCCGCGAGCGTCCACGGGAACGTCCAGCCGTTGCAGTGGAACATCGGCAGGGTCCACAGATAGACCGGGTTGCGCGGCATGGTCCACACCAGCACGTTGCCAACCGCGTTCAGATAGGCGCCGCGATGGTGATAGACGACGCCCTTGGGATCGCCGGTGGTGCCCGAGGTGTAGTTGAGCGCGATCGCGTCCCATTCGTCGCGCGGCCGGATCATCTCGAAGTCGGGATCGCCTTCTTCGATCAGCTCCTCGTATTCGAGCGTGCCGACGCGCTCGCCGCCGGGGCCCATAGGGTCGGCGATGTCGACCACCAGCGGCTTGCGCTTGGCGAGCTTGAGCGCCTTGGCGATCACTGGCGCGAATTCGGTATCGGTGAGCAGCACCTTCGCCTCGCCGTGGTCGAGCATGAAGGCGATCGCCGCGGCATCGAGGCGCACGTTGAGGGCGTTGAGCACCGCACCTGCCATCGGCACGCCGAACGCCGCCTCGTAAGCCGCCGGGATGTTCGGCGCCATCAGCGCCACCGTGTCGCCGCGGCCGACGCCGCGCTGCGCCAGCGCCGAGGCGAGCCGGCGACAGCGCAGATGCGTCTCCGCCCAGGTACGGCGGATGGTGCCGTGGATCATCGCGATGCGCTTGGGAAAGATCGAGGCGGCGCGCGGCAGGAACGAGAGCGGCGAGAGCGGCTCGTAGTTGGCCGGATTGCGATCGAGATCGCTGTCGTAGGGATTGCGCCGCGCGGCCTTACTCTGTTTCAGCGCCGGCCGGGAGGACCGATTCGCGCTCTTCCGTTTCGCGGCTTTCGTTGCCGCTCTTCTGCTCTTTGCCATCCGACGCCCCGCTCGCTGCGTGTTGCGCTTCCTGTGCCGGGCCGGCGGCCTGCAGCGCATCGAGGAAGCGATCGCGCCAGTGGGAGAGAGTGTTCGCCCGCAGCGCTTGCATCATTCCTTGCCAGCGCGCCTTGCGTTCGTCCAGAGGCATGTTCAGGCCGGTATGCAGCGCCTCTGCGACCTGGTCGGTGTCGAACGGGTTGACGATCAGCGCCCCTTTCAATTCGCGCGCGGCGCCCGCGAAGCGCGACAGGATCAGCACGCCTGGATCGACCGGGTCCTGGGCGGCGACGTACTCCTTGGCGACGAGGTTCATGCCGTCGCGGAACGGAGTCACGAGACCGATTCGGCTGGCCCGGAAGAATCCGGCGAGGGTCTTGCGCGGAAAGCTCCTGTTCAGATAGCGCACCGGCATCCAGTCGAACTCGGCGAACTGACCGTTGATGCGCCCCGCCGCGCTCTCCAGCTGGCGGCGCAGAGTGCGATACTGTGCCACGTCGTCACGCGAGAGTGGCGCAATCTGCAGGAACGTGACCCGGCGGATATGCTCGGGCCCAAGCGCCAGCAGCTGGCGGAAGGCGTCGAAGCGCGCCGGCAGCCCCTTGCTGTAGTCGAGGCGGTCGACGCCGATCACCAGCGCGCGCCCGGTAAGGCTATCCTTGAGCCGCTTGGTTTCCGGCGCCTCGGCGGCGGTCTCGGCAAGTGCTGCGAACTCATCCGTCTCGATGCCTATGGGGAAGGCGCCCGCACGCGCCCGGCGGCCAAAAGCCGAGAACGTGCCGTCCTCGCCCACGCTCCCATCTGCCTCCTCGGCGACGCCAGCGAGGAAGGCGCGCAAATCACTCTTCGTCTGGAAGCCGACGAGATCGTAGTCGGCGAGGTTCGCGAGCAAGCTGCGGTAATGCGGCAGCACGCTCAGCACCTCGGGTGCGGGAAACGGGATGTGCAGGAAGAAGCCGATCCGATTGCGCACGCCGGCTTTGCGCAGCGCGCTGGCGAACGGGAAGAGGTGATAGTCATGAACCCAGATGATGTCATCCGGCTCGAGCAGCGGCACGAGTGCTGCGGCGAAGCGCTCGTTCACCGCCAGATAGCCTTCATAGGCGGCGCGCGTGAACTCGATCAGCCCGAGCCGGTAATGGCAGAGCGGCCAGAGCGTGCTGTTGGCGTAGCCGAGATAGTAGGCCTGGTGCTCGGCCGGGCTGAGATCGAGTGTCGCGAATCGCACGCGGCCCGCCGTGGCGATCGCCGGCTTCGGGGTGGGCGCATCGACGGTCTCGCCGCTCCAGCCGAACCATAGCCCGCCGCGGCGGTTCAGTGCATCGCGCAGGGCAACGGCAAGCCCGCCGGCGCGGCTCGTGCGCTCGCGCGGCAGACTAACCCGGTTCGATACAATGACAAGTCGCGACACGCGTCTGATCCTCCACTATTAAACGCGTTTGCAGCGGCTAAGTTCAGCATTCGAGGGCCGTGCCGTCGAGCGTGGCGCGTACGCCTGTAACCCTCGTCAGATCAAAGCGCTAACCGGCGGCCGAGTCCACTAATTAGGACCGTCGGCCCGCCTGATCTGGGCCCGTACGATCCGCTGCAGCGCCGCCTCGGCGCCGGGGAAGGCGGGGTCCTGCTGCAGGGCCGTGCGCAATTCGTGCATCGCTTCCGCGACACGGCCGCTGTCCAGCAGCAGCAATCCGAGCTGAAAATGAACATGGGGAAAGTGATAGCGCAGCGCGATCGCCTGCCGGAGCGATGCTTCCGCTTCCGCCAGCTTGCCTTGCGCCCGGCACGCGATCGCAAGTCCGTTGAGCGCTTCGACGAGATCGGACTTCTCGCAAAGTGCTCCACGAAAGTGTTGTTCGGCGGCGCCATAGTCGTGTAGTCGCACGGCCAGAAGGCCCAGCTGCAGCTGCGCGAGCGGGCTCTCGCGGCCCTGCTCGCGCGCTTTGGCTAAGTATGGCTCTGCGGCGGCGATATCGCCAGCCAGCGCGTGAAGTGCGCCCTTGAGCAGATTGCCCCATGGGCCTTCGGCATGTCGGGCAAGCAGCGCTTCGGCCAGCGGCATGCATGACTCCCAGTCGCCCATAAGGACCTGGCAATGCGCCAGCAGCAGCAGTGTCTGCACGTGATCCGGCCTGATCGCCAGCGCGCGCCGCAGCAGATCCGCTGCCGCGCGGTAGGATCCTGCCGCGATCTCCGACTCGGCCAAATTGGCGAGCGCCGATGCCTCGCTCCCGCGCATCGCCCGCTGCTGGGCCGGCGACAGCGTGTCGCGATATCCAAGTTCTTCGAGCACCGGCGCCGCATCAGACCGGGATGGCGATGCCGCTACAGGCGCGGGCACCGGCCGCAGCGACGGCGTTGATGCCAGAACGTCGTGG
>DATAAP010000321.1:0-3228 GCA_036260035.1 Alphaproteobacteria bacterium
GCAGTGCAAGCTGAAACGGCGACCCCACTCCTGGAAGTCCGGAACCTTCATATCAGTTACGGCCCTCAAGTTGCGGTTGACAGTGTGAGCCTTACGGTTGCGGAAGGCGAAACCGTTGGTCTAGTTGGGGAGAGTGGCTGCGGAAAATCGACTTTGGCGCGTTGCATTATGCGCTTGGTTTCACCGGAATCCGGCGAGATAAGGTTTCGTGGCGAGGATCAGATTTTTTGGTTCGAGGATGGCATCGACATAATTGACGTGCGCGGCTTCGGGCTGGCGGAGTTCGATGAGCTGCGAGATTCGGCAACGATAACCCAAGGGGAATTCGCGTCTGGCGCGTCGTTTCTACTCTTAGACTTCGGCGGCGGCGATTTGCTGACGGTCGCGGGGCTTGATCTCGCGGGCATGGATCGTTCGGACTTCATGTTTTAGGTGGATTGCTTCCGGCCCGACGCCGCTTCGCCTTGGCCCTGCCAATGCCAAGGCAAATGCCCGAGCTCCCGTGCTCATGCAGGCCATGTGAGACGGCGCGACGTCGGGATGATCGCGCCTTCCTAAGTCAGCTTCGCTGGAGACCGGATATCGCCTTTCTTGGCGTTTGTCGCGCTGGTGCCTATAAACACGAAAGGAAGCGAATGGGAGGGTGGCCGGGCCTTGCCGAGCGCGACGGGCGCTGGAGAGAACTCATTGGAACTCCGCCATACCACTCCGGCTTGGCGCTTCGCCGTCGCGACGATCGGCATCTCTGTCCTGCTCACCCTCGCGCTGCTTCCCGTCGCGGATCGTCCGGGACCCGAGTTTCCCGGGATCACTCCCTTCTTCGTCGCCGGCGTGCTCGTCACGGCGCTGGCGACGAGCTTTCTACTGTTCATCCGCTTTCGCGAGGCGCGCAGCTGGTCGTTGCTGCTGCTCGCCGGCGCCTATCTCTACTTCAGCCTGATGTCCATCCCGCACCTGATGACATTTCCAGCGGCGATGGTGCCGGAAGGACCGCTGATCGGCACATCGCAATCACCGGCCTGGGTTTTCATGTCCTGGGTTATCGGCTTTGCGGCCTTGACGCTAGCTTCGATCACGGCGGAAGCCCGCTTCGGGCATCGCAGCATCGCCGCGGCGAGCGTCAATAGCGCGATCGCCACGGCGGTCGCAGCCGTGGTCGCGGTAATCATCGGCATCGTTCTGACCGCGACGCTGGCGGTCGACTGGCTGCCGACGCTCGTATCGGGATCGTCCTCGACAGGGCTGAACTATGTCCTCGGCCTTGGTGCCGTCGCTTTGGCCGGATGCGGCATTGCGCTGATCCTGACGACAATCGATCGCCGCAATGAGCTGTTTCGCTGGCTCGCCCTTGCGCTGATGGCATTTGCCTGCGCGAACGTCCTGTCGGCGGCAGCGGGCGGACGATACACGGTCGCCTGGACCGCCGGGCGCCTCAGCTGGGTGATCTCCGCCAGCGTCCTCTTCCTCTACTTCATGGCGCAATTTGCGCGGCAGCAGCGCGCCTTGGCCGATGCGCGCGATGCGCTTGAGCGGCGCGTCCAGGATCGCACCGCGGCCCTGCGCGAGAGCGACGAGCGTCTGAGGCGCGCCATTGAGTCGGCGCCATTCCCCATCATGCTGCACGCCAGTGACGGTGCGGTGCTTGCGCTCAGCGAAGCATGGACCCGGCTTACCGGGTATCGGCGCGCGGAGCTGCGCACGCGCTTCGACTGGACGCGCCGCGCCTATCCGGAGACTTTCGCCGACGTCGACGCCTTCGTCGATCAAACCTTTCGCCTGAAGAAGGCCTCCACGAGCGGGGAAAGGACGATCCGCACTAAGGATGGCGGCGCGCGCGTGTGGGAGTTCACCAACGTGCCGCTTGGCCAGCTTCCCGACGGCCGCGCGCTTACGCTCTCCGCGGTGGTCGACATCACCAAACGCAAGCAGGACGAAGCGGCGTTGGCCGAAAGCGAGGCGCGGTTTCGTGCTATGGCCGACAACATTCCACAGCTTGCGTGGATGGCGCGGCCGGACGGCTTCATCTTCTGGTACAACAAGCGCTGGTACGACTACACCGGCGCCACGCTTGCCGAAATGGAAGGCTGGGGCTGGCGCAAGGTGCACCATCCGGATCATGTCGACCGCGTGGTCGAAGGGATGCAGCGTTCCTGGGATACCGGCGAGCCGTGGGAAGACACGTTTCCGATGCGCGGCGCCGACGGCCAGTATGGCTGGTTCCTGTCGCGCGCTCTGCCGATCCGCGACGCGGACGGAAAGGTCGTGCTGTGGTTCGGCACGAACACCGACATCACGGATCAGCGCATGAACGAGGAGCGCCTGAAGCTGCTCGCCCGCGAGGTGGACCACCGGTCGAAGAATATGCTCGCGGTGCTCCAGGTGATGCTGCGGCACACGCGCGCGGAGACTGTCAAAGATTATGCGGAGGCGGTACAAGGTCGCGTCGCGGCGCTCGCGCGCACGCACACGCTGCTGGCCCAGGCGCGCTGGGAGGGCGCCGACCTCAAGGCGCTGATCGATGAGGAAGTTGCTCCCTATCACAAGAGCGAGCGCAAAAGCGTACGGACCGAAGGGCCCGCTGTGGCGCTTGCGCCCGAGGCCGCGCAGTCGCTTGCGATGGCGGTCCACGAGCTTGCGACGAACGCGGCCAAGTACGGCGCCTTGTCAGCGCCGGAGGGGCGCGTCGCCGTGCGATGGCGGCTGCAGGCGAACCAAGAGCTCGAGATCGCCTGGCAGGAGTCCGGCGGCCCGCCTGTGAAACCGCCGACGCGGCGTGGGCTTGGCACGAGCGTCATCCAGCGCTCGATCCGCGACCAGCTCGGCGGCACGGTCCGCTTCGATTGGCGCGAGCAGGGTCTCCGCTGCGAAATCGCCGTGCCGGCCGGTCAGATCGGGCGTCGCGTCAGGAACGACGCGGCGCCTGAGCCTCCGCATCAAACCGGACCGCCGGGACGGTGAGCGCCAGCCGCTGCAAGCGCGGGCTCGCGCGGCAGCCGCACAGGGCGGCTGCAGGTCAGTTCTGCACCGCGCTGCGCGCTGCCGGCGGCGCTTCGTTAAGAAAAGCTATGATCTCGGTCAGGAAGTGACCGCGTCCTCTGTTCATCCGATCGAGATGTACATAGTGCGTCGCGTTTGGAACCGTCACGGACTTTACCGCGGCCGCATTGACGAGATGCTCCTGCAGCTTCGTCACGTCCTCGGGCCGGCTCCAGAAATCGTTGCTCGACC
>DATAAP010000322.1:0-3174 GCA_036260035.1 Alphaproteobacteria bacterium
TTCAACGTGACCAGCCGCGGGGCGGGATCGACGCGGAGCGCATCGGGCGTCAGCGCCTCGATCGGCTTCTTCTTCGCCTTCATGATGTTCGGCAGCGAGGCGTAGCGCGGCTCGTTGAGGCGCAGGTCGGTGGTGATGATCGCGGGCATCTTCAGCTCGAGCGTCTCGAGCCCGCCATCGATCTCGCGCGTCACTTCAATCGCCTGCGCGTCGGTGCCGGCAATCACCAGCTTGGAGGCGAAGGTGCCTTGCGGCCAGCCGAGCAAGGCCGCCAGCATCTGGCCGGTCTGATTGCAGTCATCGTCGATCGCCTGCTTGCCGAGGATGACCAGCCGCGGATTCTCCTTGGCGACGACCGCCTTGAGCAGCTTGGCGACCGCCAGCGGCTGCAACTCGGCGTCGGTCAGCACGTGGATGCCGCGGTCCGCTCCCATGGCGAGTGCCGTGCGGATCGTCTCCTGCGCCTGCTGCGGACCCATCGACACCGCGACGATCTCCGTCGCCACGCCCTTCTCCTTGAGGCGGATGGCCTCCTCGACGCCGATCTCATCGAAAGGGTTCATCGACATCTTCACATTGGCGGTCTCGACGCCGGTGCCGTCGGGTCTGACTCGGACTTTGACGTTGAAATCGACGACGCGTTTGACCGCGACCAGGATCTTCATCGAGCCCCGCTAGATACTTGTTGATTCAGGTGTTTCGCGCCGTTTCCGGCTTATTTCGCGGGTGCAAAATAGGGGCATGACAGGATGGAGTCAACGCGTGCCCGCATGCGCGGCGGGCATACCGCGATGCGTTCAGCGATGATCCGGCGCGCCGCGCCGCATGCGGCGATTGAGCACGTCGCTACGGACGGTGCTTCGGCTCTTGGGATCGCGCGTCGTCAGGACGACAAACGTTTCCGCCTCCTCGCGGCACTGGCTTACCAGCACGGGATCGCGCTTTGCCGCAGCACGACCGCTCAACCTCAGTGGAGCGTGCCACACGATCGCCAGAAGGATCAGGCGCGTCACGATCGCCTAACGTGCAATCTCCGGCTTCATTCCTTGGTGCGAAGACGCGCTATCATGGCGGCGTTGGCGCGGCGATCTGCCGGGGGCCGGAATGGGCTGCGACCTGCTGTTCGAAATCCGCCGTGGCAAGCGCTGTCATCCGCCCGTCATGTGCTCCGCACTATGCTGGCAGCGCGGCGAAGGGGGCTCGATGAAGATGCGCGCGTGGCTGATCGCAATCCTGTTGGCCTGGCCGCTGGCAACGGCGGCGCAGACGTTCAGCAAGTTCGAATTCGTCGCTCTGGGCGACATGCCGTACCGGCTGCCCGACGACTACGCGCGATTCGACCGCCTGATCGCGGCGATCAACGCGCTAAAGCCTGCGTTCTCGATCCATGTCGGCGACATAAAATCGGGTGGATCGCCGTGCACGGATGCCAATTTCCAGAAGGTCCTCGATCAGTTCGCGACATTCGAGCAGCCGCTGGTCTACACGCCCGGCGACAACGAGTGGACCGACTGCCATCGCGCGCAGGCCGGCGGCTTCGATCCGCTCGAGCGGCTTGCGCGCGTGCGGCAAATGTTCTTCGCCGATCCGTCCCATAGCCTCGGCCGCGGAAAGATGCCGGTTGAGAGTCAGGCGCTGGCGATGTCGGACACATACGCCAAGTACGTCGAGAACGCGCGCTTCGAGCGCAACGGCGTGCTGTTCGCCACGGTGCATGTCGTCGGTTCGAATAACAGTTTCGAGCCGGGTAAGCCGGAGACGGCGATGGAGCATTTCGAGCGCGATGCGGCGAACGTCGCGTGGATCGACGACACGTTCCGCAAGGCGCGCGAGACGAATGCGAAGGCGCTGGTGCTCGCCTGGCAAGCCGACGTGCAGGACATTCAGCAGAAATGGCCGACCATGCCGCGCGCGTCGGGCTTCGTGCGGACGGTGCAGGCGGTCGAACGCGGCGCTAGGGCGTTCAATAGGCCGGTGCTGGTAGTCTACGGCGATGCGCATGAGTTCGAAGTGGCGCGGTTCCGCGACACGTCGCGCAAGCCGGTGCCGAACGTGCTGGCACTCCAGGTGATGGGCGAGAGCCGGGTGCATGCGGTGCGCGTGCTGGTCGATCCCGACAGCCCCGGCGTGTTCGGCTTCGTGCCGCTGATCGTGCCGGAGAACGGCCCGCATTGATCGCAAGCGTGGCCGTAGGGCGGTTTGCCTGATTGCGGAGGCTCCGACATCGGCTCGAGCGGGAAGGCGAGTAGTAAGTTCGACTTTTAGGCGATAGCGGCTCTCGGCCACCACCACAGCACGTCCCAGTCAGAGCCGTCCCATGCGCCGCATCATGGCAAGAATCAACAACAGCACGATCAAGCTGAAGCCGACGAGATCATCATAATCCGTGATTTGCGCGGGTAGATATGCAGATCCGATGACCTTCGCGAAAATGAAGATGATCCCGACGAGCGCCAACAGCTTGAGCGGATCCCTCCACATGCGCTCACCCGACACTCTGTTCGGATCGAAGAGCAAAGAAGGCTTTCATCGGTTCTTGCCCGGCACCCACAGCACGTCCTTGGCGCCGTTGTCGTTGACGTGGCGGGCGAGGACGAAGAGATGATCGGACAGACGGTTGATGTAGGCGATCGCCAGCGGGTTGATCGCTTCGCGTGTCGCCAGCTGCGTGATCAGCCGCTCGGCGCGGCGCGCCACCGTGCGTGCAAGGTGCAGATAGGCTGCCGCCGGCGTGCCGCCCGGCAGGATGAAGGAGTCGAGCGGCTTCAACTTCGCGTTCATCGCGTCGATCTCGCGCTCCAGCCGGTCGATCTGCGCCTGGGCAATGCGCAGCGGCGGATATTTCGGGTTCTCGGCCTCCGGCGTGCAGAGGTCGGCGCCGAGATCAAACAGATCGTTCTGGATGCGCGCCAGCATCGCGTCGGCCTCGCCCATGGTGTGCAGCCGCGCGAGGCCAACCGTCGCATTCGCCTCGTCGACCGTGCCATAGGCCTCGACCCGCAGGTCGTGCTTGGGCACGCGTTCCCCATCGCCAAGCGAGGTCTCGCCCTTGTCGCCGCCGCGCGTGTAGATCTTCGTAAGGCGCACCATGTCTCTGCTGCTCGGCTCACATCCTGGTCAGCAACAGATACAGCACGATCAGCGAGATGGCGACCGCCTGCATGCCGACGCGCC
>DATAAP010000323.1:0-3994 GCA_036260035.1 Alphaproteobacteria bacterium
CGATCGGATTCTGAAATCGCATAGGGCGAAACTAGTGCACACACCCGTTGCAATCACCGACGCCCTGATGTGGTTGGTCGTCCTTCTGCTGCTCGGCAATGTGCTTCTGTCGCTGTATACATTGCATAAAGTGCGGCGCAACTATCTCATGTCGTTCGCGATCAGAAGTGAAATTGAACGCGCGCGTTGGTGCGACAACCTTTTCCGCCAGCAGCAGGCGCTCGACGGGTTGTACCGGGACCTCAAGTTCACCGCTGCCCTGCCGCCCACACGCAATTGGGCCGCTTCGCCGGACTTTCTTTCAGTCTTGGCCCGCCATGCGCTGGAGCATCTCCCACGGGTGGTCGTCGAATGCGGCTCCGGCGTCACAACCCTGGTTCTCGCCCGCTGTATGCAGCTGAACGGCTCCGGCCGAGTTGTCTCGCTCGACCATGATGCCCGCTTCGCGGAGGAGACGCGGCGCAATCTCGATCGGCATGGCCTCTCCGACTGGGCCGAAGTCGTCTACGCTCCGCTTGAGCACCATGCGATTGGCGACGACGCATGGAATTGGTACGCCAAGCGCAACCTCCCAGGCGACGCGATCGACATGCTTGTAGTCGATGGTCCCCCCGCGCCGCTCGGCGAGATGATCCGCTACCCTGCCGGACCTCTGCTCTTTCCACAACTTTCTTCGGCTGCAACCGTGTTTCTCGATGATGCGGATCGAGCAGGGGAGCGCAAAGTGCTCGAAAAATGGCTCAAGGAGAACCGGGAGCTTCACCTGGAGACCCTTGACTGCGAGAAGGGCGGCGTCGTGCTGAAGCGGCAACACGTTGTGTGACGACCGCGCTGCACGGAATCCGCTCTAATCTGGAAGCTGCGCGAAAGACGGGTCGCTGGCAACGGCCGCGATCTCGCGGATCAGCTTGTTCAGAATCGCTTGGGCGAAGGATTCGAAATCCGCGGCAGCGAGCACGAACGATCCTTCGCCGCCGACGATGTTTTCGCGGAAGTACTCGTCGAGCCCGCCGACCTCGGTGAGGATTGCCAGCCCGTTGACCGTGATCCCCTCGCGCACGGCGTCGTCGCGCGCGCTGGTCGCGAGCCGACCCGAGTTGTTGATTCCATCGCCGGAGATGTCGATCACGCGCCGGCGGCCGCTGAATCCGCTCTTGTGAAAGAGGGTGCGGGCGAAGTCGATGATGCCGCTCAGGCTGGTGCCGCCGCCGTAAAAGGCGCGCGGCGCCGCTTCGAAACGGTCGGCGAACTCATGCGCCGACTCGCCGTCATTGATCAGCGTCCAGCTGATCGACTGGTTCTGCAGGAACGGCCCCGCCCACTGCACATAGGTGACGGCGATGGAGCGCCGCTCGCCCGACTGGATGGCGCGCAGCACGGAAGGGTGCCGGAATGCCGCCGCATAGCCCTGCGCCTGCAGCGCGAACTCGGCATCATTGATGCTGCGCGAGCAATCGACGGCCAGGACCAGCTCGAGGTCGACCGCTTGGCTTTGCGCACGCACCGTCCCGATGCCAGCGACGCCGACCGCCAGCAGCAAGACCGCCCGAAGACACCAGGCGCGCATGGCAGCAACGCTAGCACTCCGCCGCGCGCCGTACGAGGGGTTATCCGAAGCACTCACGCCGGACGACGAGGCGGGCAGGCTCGCGCACCATCGAGGCAGCACCGCGATCGCCCGCAGCGTCGTTGATGACGAACACGAACGAGTCCGGCTCGGCCTTGGGCGTGCCGCCCGCCCCGGCCAGGAGCCACTCGATGCGCGCCAGCCGACGCCGCCGGTCCCCGCCTTCCGGCTCGATGCGGACGATGCGCGCGTGCGGACCGGGCGGGTCCACCAGCTCGGGCTGGTCGATCATCTCGGTGTTGCCGAACGTGGTCGGCTCAAGCCGGCGGAGCGGCAGCTCGGACAGGCAGGATTCGACGGGGTCGGGCAGTCGCCAGCCGGCAAGCTCGAGTGCCAGGAACTCGCGCGCCACTTCCATTTCCAAGGTGGCGCGATCCTGTGCGATGGCAGCGCCAGAAACTGTTGGCGCCATAAATGAGAAGACGAAAAGAAACGACAGGCTCTTGATAGACGCGGTCACGGCACACCCTCGGCTGCAGGCGCGTCAGTTCACCTCGCCGGCCAGTCCCATGCAAGGGGCATCGCGTGTCTATCCGAGGGATAATTGCTTCATGACAGCGGCAACAATGCGTTCGCAGCGGGCGCCGTCGAAGGCGTAAAGGTCCGGCAGCAGGCTCTCCGCTTCTGCCTGCAGTGACTGGCGCAGCAAGGCGCGGGCGCGGTGGAAGCGGGTCTTGACCGTCGCCGCCGGGATGCCGAGGCAGGCGGCGGTTTCGGCGACGTTCAGCCCCTCGACGCCCCGCAGCATGAACACCGTGCGGAATGGGCCGGGCAGGTCGTCGATAGCGCGTTCGAGGACGCGCCGCAGCTCGCCGGCGAGGGCCAGCCGCTCGGGGCTGGCGGTCGGCTGGGTGAACATCGGAACGATCTCCGTCTGCGTGACCTCGTCGTCGAGCGGGCCGGTCCGGCGCGACCGCCGCAGACGGCCCCGCGCCTCGTTGACGACGATCGTCGCCAGCCAGGTGGGGAAGCGGGCAGGATCCTCGAGCTGCGTCAGCGACTGGAACGCGCGCACGTATGCGTCCTGCACGGCATCGTCGGCTTCGTCGCGGTCCCTGAGGATGCTGTAGGCGAGCCGTACCAGGCGGCGGTTGTGCCGGCGCATCACCGCCCGGAAGGCATCCGGGTGGCCGGCGAGGCAGCGGCGCGCGAGCTCCGCATCGGAATCGTCCTGGCGTTCGGGGGCGATCGTGTTGTCCATGCAGGCGCCTGAATGGGATTCTCCGTACGATGCGCCGCAGCCGGGAAAGGTTCCCGGCGCGCTGGAAGCCAGCGTCAAAGGCGGTATATCTTGCGGCAGCCAATGGCGGCGTGCCACCCTTTCGCCGCACGGCGGCGCGACAACAGGGCTTATCTTGGTCTCTCACGCAGTCTCGTCCTCGAATCAGACAGAATTCCTTAGCATCAGCGCCGAGGCGTTTAAGCAAGGCATGCGCTGCCTCGCGGCGGGCGTCACCATTGTCACGACCTTGCATGATGGCGTGCGCAGCGGTCTGACCGCGACCGCCGTCACCTCGTTGTCCGCGGATCCGCCGCAAGTGCTCGTCTGCGTCAACCGCAGCGCTGGAGCGCACGATCCGATTCACCGCGGCTCGCTGATGTGCGTGAATGTGCTGGCGCACACGCACCAGCATCTCGCCGCGCGCTTTGCCGGCCAGAAGGGCGTATTCGGCGAGGAGCGCTTCGGCGCTGGGCGCTGGACGAAGCTGACCACCGGTGCGCCGGTTCTCGCCGATGCGCTGGCGAGCTTTGATTGCGTGGTGACGGAGCGCGTCCAAGCCTCGACGCATACGATCTTCATCGGCCGCGTGGTCGGCGTGCGCACGCGGCCCAAGGCGCGGCCGCTCGTCTATGCGAGCGGAACTTACGCGCGCCTCGAATCCGCGACACGCGCGAAAAAGTCGCGGCCCAGCTTGCGCAAGAGGCCGACCCGGACCGCGCGGACCTTGTGAGGCAATTCACAGTAGCTTTCTAAGGACCGCGCCATCCTGACATCGAGGGTTGGATCTCCGCCCGCTACCCGCGTGCGGAGCCACGCGAGATTCAGGAGCGATCGATGTTCAAGCTATGCACTGCTGCCCTTCTCGGCGCTGCGCTCGTCAGCGGTGCTGCGAGCGCCGGCGCCAATCTCGAATACGGGCAGGAATATGAGGAAGCCTATCTGCTGACCTGTACGCGCGAAAACTCGGCGCGCGCGTGCGCCTGCTCCATGGAAGCGCTCGAGGAGAAGGTCGGTTTTACACGCTTCGCCGAAGAGGTCGACCGCCACCGCGACGACTTCCTAGAAGATTCGGATCTCGCCACCATGGCGATCGACCTCGTCGCGCACTGCGAAGCTCTGACCAGCCTCAACGAATGACGCGCCGG
>DATAAP010000324.1:0-3351 GCA_036260035.1 Alphaproteobacteria bacterium
CTCTCCTTCCCTGTAGGCAAAGCATGGATTTCGACGCCCTTGGCGGTTGTTTCACTTCGACGTCCTGCGTCGTAACGCAGATTTCCGCCGGAATGATCATCGGCATGCTGCTGTTCCTGGTGGCATCCGGCCTGACGCTGATCTTCGGCGTCCTCGGCGTGATCAATTTCGCGCACGGCTCGTTCTATATGCTGGGCGCGTATTTCGCCTATACCGTGTACCAGCTGACCACGAGCTTCGTGCTGGCAACGCTCGGCGGCGCGCTTGGCGTCATGATCTTCGGCATTCTGTTCGAACGTCTGCTGCTGAGCCGCATCTACGGCGCCAATGTGCTGATGCAGCTGCTGGTCTGCTATGCCGTCATCCTCATCCTCGATGATCTCGCGAAGATCATCTGGGGGGCTGAGTTCATCAAGATGCCGATGCCGGCGGAATTCCGCGTGCCGCCGATCCGCATGGGCGGCGGCATCGTGCCAGTCTACTACGTCGTACTGACCGGCCTGACCGTAGCCATCGCGCTCGGCATGGGTTGGCTGATGTCGGGCACGAGGTTCGGGAAGACGGTGCACGCAGCCGCGCAGAACAAGAACATGGTCGCCGCCCTCGGGATCAACACGACGGCACTCTATATCGCGGTGTTCGGGCTGGGATCACTGCTCGCCGGCGTCGCCGGGGGGCTCGCGGCGCCCATCCGGTCGCTCGTTCCCGGCATGGGCGTCTCGATCCTAATCGAATCCTTCATTGTCACGGTGATCGGCGGCATGGGCTCGATTGCGGGGGCATTCGTCGCCGCCATCCTGCTGGGCCTGACCCGTGCCTTCGGATCGATCGGATTCCCGCTGTTCACCGAAGGCGTAATGTTCCTGCTGATGGCGATCATCCTTCTCGTCAAGCCGAGCGGCCTCTTCGGTCAAAGGGAAGCCTGACGATGCGTCTTAACGGCCTCTACGAGCTTGCCGTCGGCGTCGTGGTGTTCGCCGGTCTTGCCGCCGTCCCATTCCTTGTCGATGACAAGGCCTTTCTCGACTTCGTCATCCGGCTCGCGATCTTCAGCCTGTTTGCGCTCTCGCTCAACCTGCTGATCGGCTACACCGGGTTGGTCTCCTTCGGCCACGGTTTATTTTTCGGGCTCGGTTCCTATGCCTTCGGTCTGGCGATGCAGTCGGGCCGATTCTCGATACCGACGGCGTTCCTGTTCACGTTGATCGTGACGGCGGTGGCCGGGGTCATCGTCGGCGCACTCTGCGTACGGCTGACCGAAATCTACTTCGCCTTCCTGACGCTCGCGTTCCAGATGTTCCTTCATTCGCTGATCCTCAGCTGGGTATCGATCACCGGCGGCGATCAGGGCCTGCTCGGCGGCATACCCAAGCCTTCGTTCCTGGGAATCGATCTGGGGCGCATCCAGCATCTCTACCTGTTCAGCGCGTTCATGTTCGTCGCATGTGTCTTGCTGATGCGGCAGATCGTACAATCTCCCTTCGGCTACGCGCTGCGCATGCTGCGCGACAATCCCGAGCGCGCCAGCTTTCTCGGCCTGTCCGTGTTCCGCTATCGCCTCGCGGCCTTCGTCATATCGGGCGTGTTCGCGTCGGTCGGCGGCATCCTGATGAGCCTCTACGTATCCGGCGCCTATCCGGCCTTCGCGTACTGGACGATCTCCGGCGAAGGCATCTTCATGATCATGCTGGGCGGAACGACCGCCTTTCTCGGGCCGATCACCGGCGCAGCCATCTTCCTGCTGCTCAACGATTTCGTCACGGCGGTGACCGAGTATCACGGCCTGGTGCTCGGAACCGTCATCCTGCTGTTCGTCCTCGGCCTGAAGCGTGGCCTGCTCGACTATATTATCGAGGCCATCGTCTCGCGGCGCGAGCGCGCACGCGCTGGGCAAGGTACGCCATGAGTGGTTCCCTGGCCGGGCGGATCGCGGTCGTCACCGGCGGCGCCAGCGGCATCGGCGAGGCCTGCTGCCGCGTACTTGCTTCGCGCGGCGCTCGAATCATCGTCGCGGATATCGATCAGGAGAGTGCTCGAAGGGCAGCCAAGGCCGTCGACGGTACGCCGATGGCGCTCGACGTTGGTTCGGCCGAAAGCTGCGAGGCGGCCGCCGCGCGCTGCGAGGCGGAGATCGGCCCTGTCGACATTCTGGTTACAAGCGCCGGCGTGATCCAGCGCCCGCTGCGCCCCGAGACCCTGCCGCTCGCCGACGTCGATCGGGTCGTAGCGATCGACCAGCGAGGCACATATCTGTCATGCCTCGCCTTCGGGCGCCGCATGGCGGCGCGCGGACGCGGCGCGATCGTGACCATCGCCTCTATCGCCGGCATGCGGTCGATGCCGCTGCATGCCTATGCCCCGGCGAAGGCCGCGGTCATCAGCATGACCGAATGCCTTGCGGCCGAATGGGGCCGCTCGGGCGTCAGGGTCAATTGCGTGTCGCCCGGCTACACGCTCACGCCGGCACTGAAGGCCGCAATCGATAAGGGCGAACGCGACGTCAGTGCGCTCGCCGCGAACAGCGCGCTCGGCCGTCTGGTCAGCCCGGACGAGATCGCGTGGGCCGTCGCGTTCCTTGTCTCCGACGAAGCTGCCGCAATCAGCGGAGTCAATCTGCCCGTCGATGCCGGCTGGCTGGTGGCGCCGAGCTGGCACACTTATGGCGGCGTTCCGCCCCAGCGGTCATGAGCGGCAGGCTCGAGCTCCGCAATCTCCAGAAGCGGTTCGGCGGCCTTGTCGCTACCGACAACGTTTCGCTGACCTTCGAGTCCGGCTCGCTGTCCGCGATCATCGGCCCCAACGGCGCGGGCAAGACGACCTTGTTCCACCTGATTTCGGGCCGCCTGCCGCCGACATCAGGCCATGTTCTGCTGGACGGCGAGGACATCACCGGCAGGACGCGTCCGGAGATTGTCCGCCGCGGGATCGGCCGGGCGTTCCAGGTTGCCAACCTCTTCGGCAGCTTCACGGTCGAGGAAGCGCTCGTCGCGAGCCTGCTGGCGCATGATGGGCGGACGCGCCGGCTCTTCGGCCGCTTCCCCCCGCAGGACGCGCGCGAGAAGGCGCGGTCGATCATGGAGCTGGCAGGGCTCACGCGCCACGCTCGCACGGTCTCGCGTAATCTCTCGCACGGCGACCAGAAGCTCCTCGACATCGCTCTGGCGCTGGCGCTTGAGCCCAAGGTGCTTCTGCTCGACGAGCCCACGGCCGGCATGGGGCCGGAGGAGCGCTGGAAGATGATCGAAAAGGTCTACGAGCTCTGGGAAACCCAGAAGATCACGGTGGTGTTCATCGAGCACGATATGGACATCGTGTTCAAGATCGCGCCGTCGATCCGGGTGTTCTGTTACG
>DATAAP010000325.1:0-8194 GCA_036260035.1 Alphaproteobacteria bacterium
GAGGCTGGCGCGGCGCTGCGGGCTCACTCGTCGCGGCCGACGGCGAATGCTCCTCCACGGCGAAGGCGCCGTCAATTGGCCGCAGGTGAGGCAGAGATCTCAGGACGCGAACGGAGATGCCGATGATGGAGCAGCGGCCGGCATAAGGTGGGTGCAGCCGTCGTTGTGTTGATCAAGGATGGATCGGCGGGCATCGCGCTGGGGCTGGAGCGCGACGGCAGTTCGCGAGATTTGGCAGACGCCGACGCCATTACAGCTGAAGGTAAGCGTCGGCAGCCGAACGGGCTGGCATGAAACGGCTTTTGGTTGCTGGATTAAGTCTATTTCTGGTCCTCGTCCTAGGGTATGCCGCGTGGTCCACCTGGCGCGATCCTCTCGCCGCGTTGCCGCCACCCGATACGGTGCCCGCTCTGGCCGAGTCGTCGAGCGAGCTGCGCGGTGGGCGCAGGCTTGAGCACGTAAGGCTCGACGCGCGGGGGCTCGGCCGGATTCGCATCGTCGTCAGCCTGCCGGAGCCGCCGCCGAACCGAAAGCTGCCGGTCGTTGTCGTGCTTGGCGGGCTCGCGACGGGAGAGCGCAGCGTCCACCACATCCCGGACATCGGTGAGAACGTGGTGATCGGCTACGAATGGCCGATCCCGGCCCGCATGCCGAAAGGCATTGGGCTGCTCCGGCACCTGCCGATGTTACATGATCGCGTGCTCTCGATCCCGGGGCAGGTCGCCACTGTCATCCGCTGGGCGCAAGAGCAGGAATGGGGCGATCGATCGCGCATAAGCCTGCTCGGCTTCTCGCTCGGCGCTCTCGCGGTGCCGGCTGCGCAACGCCTCGCGGCACGGGACGGCATCAGGATCGGCTGGACCGTGCTCGCCTATGGAGGCGCGCCGCTGGGCGCGCTTGTCGAGGCGCAGCCCAAAGTGCGGGCGCACTGGTTCGCGTCGGCGCTGGGCCACTTGGCCGACCTCGTGCTTTGGCCAGTGGAGCCATCGGCCCACCTGCCGCATCTCACAGGGCGCTTTCTCGTCCTAGAGGGGCGGGACGATGCGTGGATACCCGCGCATGCGGCGGCTCGTCTGCGCGAGCTCACGCCGGTTCCCAAGCAGGTCGTTGCCTTCGACGGCGGTCATATGGGGATCGGGCCTGCTCAGGAAGCCCTGCTGGCCGCTATTATCGCGGAGAGCCGCGCCTGGCTGATCCGCAACGGCGCCGTGAGCGCGCTATCAGCAGGGCCAGAGAGTTAGGCGAGCGGTCGGAAAGCAGGAGTGGTCTGACATCGCTCGACCTAGGACGCCTGAATGCGCGCGACCATACGGCTCAGCATGTTTTCTCCCGGATCGACCTTCACGGCCGTTCCATGGGGCCGATACGGCACGTGCGGCGTTTCGCATTGAGGTCGGGCCGGAACAGCTCAGCAAAGGAGATACGTGATGAAACTCTCATCCACGCAAACGCAGCGTGCCGCCGCCCAAATCGGCGCGCAGGTCATCCCAGACGA
The DNA here is from genome assembly GCA_036260035.1 of Alphaproteobacteria bacterium. Classification (GTDB taxonomy): domain Bacteria; phylum Pseudomonadota; class Alphaproteobacteria; order CACIAM-22H2; family CACIAM-22H2; genus DATAAP01. The sequence continues at coordinate 1,496 of DATAAP010000325.1, forward strand.
CCATCCGGTGGCTCACGAGCTGAAAGGGATATTCGGGGATCACACTTTCTTCTTGGACGGCAACGGGCTCGAGGTCGTGGAGGCGGGCGAGCCGACGGACGGCAGTAGCCTGGCCAACGTCGTGAATCTCGCGAGTTGGGCTGACGAAGCGAGGACCGCTCTGGTCCCTCATGCGCCGCAGGTGACCGATGTCGTCGTCGAGGTCGGACCGGAGAATCCGGACTCCGCGGCCTGATCCAGCCGCAAATGGGAGCGTAAACGCCGCGCTCCGAACGAAGCTCAGGACGATGCCTCGTCCGCCATGATGGCCAAAACGAGGTAGCGGCCGGCGCTCGCCCGCTTCGGCTCCGCGGACGCATTCACGAACGTCACCGCGATCGCCCCATCACCGGACGTGCGGACTCCGGCAATTCCGATCCCATCCGGCTGAGCCGGCCCGTTCAGGACTATGATCGCATCCTGACCGATGCCGGGGATCCGGAAAACTTGCTCAGCCGTTCCGTGCGCCCGGATCTCCGCCGGCTCAAGCTCGGCGTGCACAATCTGCATCTGACGGATCTCGGTGCCGCGCACACCGACTCGCAGCGACGCCGCGGCGACGCCCCCGCCAACGACAAGTGCCTTTCCCTGCGCCGAGAGCGAAGCCGTCGGCTCGTTCCCGCCGTCCCACCACTCCAATCCGCCCTCGGTTGTCATCCGGAATGTCGTCGCATCGCGGCTGCCGCTTGGATTGGACGTGAGCAAGGTGGATCCCGCGCCGGATCCGCGCACGTTGATGAGCGGCTCGTCCCCGAGCGGCCCGGAGAAGCGCAACACACCCGCGCCCGCCTGATCCGCCGGCGCGCCGGATAGACCAAAGGCTAGCGACGGTGTGGCTCCGCCGCCAATCGCGAGGCTCGGGACCTTGTCGCCGCGGATGACTTGGAGGATCGAGCTGGGCGGATTTGGCCCCTCGTCCAAGAGGATCAGCGGGCTGGTGGAAATGCCGCCTGTCAACTTTATGCCGGCGCCTGACGGGTTGAACATCTGGCCGCCGAGACTCAAGGTCGCATATGTGCCGTCATGTCGGGCCGCGAATCCAATCAGCCGACCCCCGGGCCAATCGGTGACATTGCGCGGCGGCCGCATGTCGAAATTGAGCTCGGCGAGCCCGTAGAACCACGACTCCAGGGTCAGCGCCACCGACGGCGCGTTCAGATCCGGACGCGACCAGCCGCTATTAGCATCCCAGTCCCAGTTGTAGGTCAGGCTGATCATGTGGTTGTCGTGCGGGCCCTCCGCCTTCCGCAGCCGCGGAAACAAGATCCGCGTCAATGCGTCGGTTTCGAACGGCGACTGCGGAGAGGTCGTTTGCTGCCCCTCGCCGCGGATGAGTGTCCAGTCGGACACACGCTCGAACGCGACCGTTGCACCCGTCGCGATCGAGATGACGAGAGCGGCGCCAGCGAGCGCCGTGGGAAGCGAGCTGGGGGTTCGAGACATAGTCCTCCTCCGGAGCCAATCACAAAGGCGCCCTGGCCGCGACCTGCCACGGGACCGTAGAATCTTACTCTATCTGATCGGCCTTTTGGCGCGTCCATCCGGCTCGCGCTCTCACGCTAAAAGCTTGCAGTCGTTTCCTCCTGCGACGCCGATCGAGCGGCAGAGTGAGGTCAGGCGCGCCGCTTCCTGCACGCGCCGGACGCCTCGTTGCGAGGCAACCGACTCGCGTTGCGCGCGGGCATCTCTTGAGCCGGCCGCCGAGAACTCTTGGCGCCGGCAATACGCAGCATCCGGCGGAAGGTGGGACACTCCATATGGCTAGGCGCCGGGCAAGCCGCGGCATGCCGCAAGCCGTCACGCATCGCACGGAGTCGAATAATGGTGCGGTCGATCTCATCGGCCTTGGCCAATAGCTGAGCGCGGTCGATGCGTACGCTGCCATCGGGCGCGAACATCGATGCGATCTCCTCAAGCGAGAACCCCGCATTGCGGCCCAGCGCAATCAGCGACAGCCGCTCGAGAACGCCATCGTTCGGGCTCGGCCTCTACATCACGGCGCAGGCCTGGCGATTGCTCGCCTGGTGAGCGCCCGGCGGCTAGAGCGCGTCAGACGGTTTGGGACGGCAGCGGGCGAGCCGTCCTCGTTCACGAATGCGAGGAGCGGGCTGGTCTATGAATGTCGGAGGTCTAGCGGGTTTCCGTTTCCGACAACCTGCCGAAATCGCTGATCACGCCCGCGATGAGCTTCTGGCGCCGCGGATCCTGGGCTTCAGGGGTGCCGGCGAAAAGCTCGAGCAGGTAGCGCGCCTTCGCAGCGGCCTCGGGCCACGTCGCCGCCGGTGCGCTGATCAGGAACTTCTCCAGCTCCGCTTGGCGCTGTCGGAGCGCCGCCTGATCGGCTTGGACCTCATGAAGGCGCCGACGGATTTCCGTGTCCTTCTGCGCGGCCATGCCGCGGTGTTCATCGAGCTCGATCGGGTCATCTGCCATGGCGGCCGCCTGCAATGATTGCTGCGCGGCGATGATGCGCTCATGCCGCGCACTCTATCAAGCCCTCGCGGCCCAGAGCAGGCCCTGATGGAGCGTCGGATGGCGCCGCTTGGCCAAACGGCCGCTGGCGAATGACAGCCGAGTGATCGCCGCGGCGATGCTGAACCATTCCATGCGTTCACTTCTGCATCGCCGCGCAAGCGACGCCGGCTAACTGCGTCCCGAGGGATGTCCGCTCTGCCACGCATGTTGCCCGATCGGGTGAGCGGTCCCGCGCAGCTTCGCCCTCCGCCGTTCAGGCCGGGAGACCCGCCTTGAGCAAGCCTTGGCGATGATGCTCGCGGTCGCTCTGGTCGCCGTAGTGCTGAGTCGCCAGATAGGCCTCGACCGAAAACGTCGGCTCGCGCCGCAGCACCTCGCGGGCATAGGTCTGCGCCGCAGCCTCCTCTCCCGACTCCGCGGAAGCGGCCGCAAGGAATGCGTAATGCGTGTGATCCGGTCGGCCGATGCGCTTGAATGCGGAAACCGCATCGGCATAGCGGCGCGCCACGTAATAGGCCCGGCCGAGATGATTCCAAAAGCGCTCGGGGTGATGCGGGTTGAGGCGCATCGCCTTCTGGATCCACGCGATGCCTTCGTCGGGCCGCCCGAGCCAAGTGAGGATCTCGCCCTGCTGTACCACGATGAGATCGTTGTTGGGGTTTAAAGCGATCGCGCGCTCCTGGTGGTACATGGCCGCATCGAGGTCATCGCGCGCGACGTTCACGGCGGCCAGAATGCGGTGGACGTCGCTGTCGTTCTCGTCGAGCGCCAGCGCTATTTGCAGCTCCTCTGCGACTTCGTTGAAAGTCGCGTCGCGATCCGCGCACCAGCCATAGACCCAACCCTGGCCGAGGATGCACGCGCGCCAGGCATGCGCGTGGGCGTATTTCGGGTCGAGCGAGATCGCGCGATCGATCAGGCGGACCGCCTCCGCGTTATCGGCTCTGGCCGAGCGGTGGTGGAGGACCTTGGCCGCCAGGACACATTCATACGCGGCCATGTTCTCCGTCGGCTGGCGCTTGCCGCGTTCATGCGCGGCCGCCTCGACGCGCCCCGGCAGCGTGCCGACAATCGCCGACGTCACCTCGTCCTGGATGGCGAAGATGTCCTCGAGCTGGCGGTCGTAGCGCTCGGCCCACAGATGGCAATCGGCCTCGGCATCGATGAGCTGCACGGTGATGCGGACGCGATTGCCTGCCTTGCGCACGCTGCCCTCGACGACGTATTGCACGCCGAACTCCCGCGCGACCTCGCGCACGTTCACCGCCTTGGTCTTGTAGACGAAGGTCGAGTTGCGCGAGATGACGATCAGCTCGTGGAAGCGCGACAGTTCGGTGATGATGTCTTCGGTCAGCCCATCCGCGAAGAACTCCTGCTCGGGATCGCCGCTCATATTGGTGAAGGGCAGCACGGCGATCGACGGTTTGCGCAGCGCCGTGCCCTGCGCCGCCTCGGCCTGCGGTCTGGCGCCCGGCGCCGTGCTGGCGTCGAGCAGAACCCGGAAGGCGCGGATCGGCCGCGCGATGTTCTTCACGGTCTGCTCGCCGAGATCCTCGAACACCACGTCGAGTTTCTGGCGAACCTGATCGCGCACCGCCCGTGAGACGCAGATGCCGCCCGCATCGGAGCGTTCCTGCAGGCGCGCGGCCACGTTCACGCCGTCGCCGAAGATGTCGTTCTCGTCGATGATGATGTCGCCGAGATTGATGCCGATCCGGAACTCAATCCGCCGGTCCGGCGCCACGTCGGCGTTCCGCCGCGCCATGCGGCGCTGAATCTCGACGGCGCATGCAACCGCATCGACCACGCTTTGAAATTCGACCAGCATGCCGTCGCCGGTGGTCTTGATGATGCGGCCCTTGGTCTTCGCTATCGCGGGGTCGATCAGTTCGAGCCGGCACGTCTTGAGGCGAGCGAGCGTCCCGGCCTCGTCCCCTTCCATCAGCCGGCTGTAGCCGACCATGTCTGCCGCGAGGATCGCCGCAAGCCTGCGCTCGACCGAGGCCTGTGTCATGAGGCCGATATCTGCAACCCCTTTCCGAGCTTGTCTGTTACCGGCGCTATACCCCTTTGATACGTTAGGCACCTCGGCGGCCGAGCGCAAAGGCGATCTTGAGGTAGGACCGCACCCAGCACCCGCGTCTTGTTCGCGGGCGGACAGGCCGCCCTGGCCGCACAACCAACAGGTGCTGCGATCGGCGGCTCGCCGTCGGGTCTTCGCCATGCCGCAGATGTGCCAGAAGCGGCCGCCAGCCCGCTTGCCAGAAGACAATCGCTCCCGACCCGTCGCGGACCTATGCGTTAGGTGGTGAGTGTCCCAGAGGCGGATGTCCGCGCCCGACTGCCATGGCTGCGTCAGGGGAACACAACTATCTTTCTCGAATGCGTCGACTGCTTGTCGCCATCCTTCGTGTCGTAGCGCACGCGGTAATGAATCGTCCCTTCGAACCGCTCTTTGACGTCCTTGGCTGTCAGAACGACTGTCCCGCCGTCGAGCGGGCGAGGGCAATTCTGGCGCTGCGCCCAGACGCGCCCCGGCCGGATCGAGAGGGAAAGGCCCGGCGGCCCTTCCAAGAGATCGATTCCGTAGAATCTAAGGAAAATCGATTCGCATCTGTACTGCCAGTAGACCGCACCGAGATCGACGCTCTCGCCGTTCCTGATCGATATGACATCCTGCGCCGCCGCCGGCGCGGTCAGCAGCAGCGCCGCCAGCAAAGCAACGGCCATTCTCGCTCTCATCATGCTCCCCCATTTGACCTGCTCTACTCGACCGGTAGGCCCCACGCCTTCCATCCGGGGCCGTGGCTGCTGCCGCCGAAACCGTCGCTGACCGACGTGACATTCGTAAAGCCGCGCGAGGCCAGCAGATCGGCGGCCATCCTCGAGTTGGTTCCGGCCCGGCAGATGAGGACGATGGCGGCTGCGCGGTCATGACCCGCCGCCGCCTCGACGCGGGCGACGAACGAGTCGGGAAACCCGTACGGGATCGAGATCGAGCCGCGTGGGCTGCCTTGCTGCCGCCGCTCGGAAGCCTCGCGCAGATCGATGAAGAGGCCTGGCGCCCGTATCAGCTCGAACGCATCCGGCGACAGGCGTTCTTCGTAGCGCGCGTGATCCGCGAGCGTGCAGCCGAAGACCGGCAGCCCCATGGCGACAACGAGCGACGTTGCGCTCAAGCGGCCTTCAATCATCGCTCGAACTGCCCCGGAAAGCCGCGGATCATTCGCGGCTGGCCCAATGATACTGCGGGTGCCGTTCACGTGGGAGCTTCACGCGGCGATCTTCCGTCGCCGGCAACGCGAAAGGCCGATGAGGCCCGCCCCGAGCAGGGCGAGCGCCGCCGGCTCCGGCACCGGCTCGACCGCGGTCACCAGCAGGGAGAAATTGTCCCCGACAAAATACGCGCCACCCGTGAAGAACTGCGGTACGAAGCGGTCGAAGGTCAACGTGATCGGCCCGTCCGACAGGCTGTTCAGCGCGGCGGTGATATCGAGCGACACGTGCTCCAAAGGCCGAGTCCCGACGGACCAGTCCGGCACCTCGTAGCTGTAGACCTCGAGGGACGTCGTTCCATCCGAGACCAGGACGTTGAACTCGCGGGGATCGACATGCCCGCCGTATTCCGGCCTGCCGATGGTCCCGCCCGTGAATTGGCCTCCTTCCACCCTGAAATCGAACGACAGCGTCGCCGCGCTCAGCGGGCCTGCCTTCGCGAAGCTCTGCTTCATGAAGATGTGCACGTCGTCCTGATACTGGGGTCGACCCGCGATGAGGATGCCTCCGTCGAAGTCGCCGAACGCCGAGAACTGGCCTGCTATCCGCGTCAGTATCGAGCCGGGAATGCCTGTTGCGGAGGCGCCGGTGCCAGTCGCAAAGCGGTTGTCACAGCACAGCGTCGCGTTCGCGGACGGGGTGAATCCGGTCGTCCATCCCGCCATCGTTCCGGTCTCGAATCCGCCATTGACGATGACCTCGATCGGCGCCGCGCGCGCCGGCTCACCAATAACCCCCGCAATCGTTGCGAACGCCAAGCCAAGTCCGAACCGCTGCCAAGCGCGCATGTCTCCTCCATTTGTCTGCACTGCACATCTGATCGCGTGAGCAAGCGCCGTGCCATATGCGCCCGAAGAGGCCGGAGCCCGTCGCGCCGCACGAATAATGCGTACCTTCGCAGCCGTTTGC
>DATAAP010000326.1:0-3838 GCA_036260035.1 Alphaproteobacteria bacterium
GCTGCACCGTGGTGTGCGTCGACGTTGAGCGCGAATCGGAGCCGGTCGTCGAGAACCTCGCAGCGCTCGGTGCGGCCGTGGTTCAAGCCGGTTGCGCGGTGGGCTTTGCGCAGGATCTTGACGGCGATCGCCTGGCGCTGATGACCGAGGCCGGCACCGCGCCGGGCGAGGATTACACGCTGGTGCTGGTGGTCGATCATCTGCTGCGCCGCGCGCACGCGTCGGCCCCGGTGGTGGTGAAGAACGTGTCGACCACGCGCGCCGTGGATGACGTGGTGGCGCGTGCCGGCGCGGAGCTGCTGGAGACCCGCGTGTGCGAGGTGCACTTGTCCCGCGCGTTGAGGCGCGAGCTGGACGAGGGCCGCGTGGCGTTCGGCGGCGAGGGCAACGGCGGCGTCATTCTCCCATCGGTGCATCTGGGGCGAGACAGCTTGGTGGGCATGGCGCTCGTGCTCGAGGCGCTGGCGCAACGCAATCAGCCGCTGTCCGCCCGCCTGCGCGAGCTGCCCCACTATCACACGGCAAAACTCAAGCTTCCGCTGTCGCGCGATGCAGCGTCCCTGATGGCAGCGGTGGAGCGGATGTTTCCAGACGCCGTGGCGGACCACCTGGATGGACTTCGGCTGCGCTTCGCTGGCGGCGCCTGGCTCGGCATACGTCGCTCCAACACCGAGCCCATCGTTCGTCTCGTGGTCGAGTCCGCCGACGCCAAGTGGGTTTCTCGCGTCGTCGAGACGTTGCAGAACATTTGATGGGACGAGCACATCAGGCTCGAGACACCGAGCGCTATCTCGCCATCACATTTAGTCCGACCCGGGCACGCGCAGGCGAACTCGGCTAGCTGGCGTCAGCGGCCTGACACCGCCGTCTGCGCTGCCCGCCGCTCCTGCGCTTTGCCGAGCGTCAGCGCAAGCGCGAGCCAGCCCAGGGCAACCGGCACGGTCGCGGCCGATATCGCAACGAGCTCGGCGCCGGCGCTTCGCAGCAGATTGAAGAGCCATGCGAACAACGCGTCTCCGCCGCGAAAGACGACGCCGTCGATCAGATACTTCGCCTTGTACTTCTCTTCGCGGTCGACGACGGTGAACAACACTTCGCGCGCCGGATTCGAAATCCCGAAGTTCGCGGTACGCTGCAGCGCCTGGAATCCGATCACGAGGAGCAACAACGGACTGACAGCAAGCGCGGCAAAACCGATCGCGAAAACGAGCGGCAGAAACGCGGCTGCTGCACCCACGCCGAAGCGCGTCATCAGGCGGCCGGTCGCGACGGTCTGTATGAGCACCGTCAGGATCCCCGCGGCGAGATCGATCGAGGCGAAGATGCGTGTCCTCACCGCCGGGTCGTCCGAAGCGGCGGCGACGATGTTCGCCTGCTGGAAATAGAGCACGGTGCCGCACAGCGAGAGCAGCAGCACCCACAGCGCGACGCCCGCGAGATACGGCGAGCGCGAGAGCAGGACGAAGCCGGCGAGCGAGTTGCCGCCGATGGGGGCTTTAGCCTGCGCCGGCGCATCGTCCGATTTGCGCGGCGCCGCGCTTTCCAGCCGGTACGCGCACAGCACGGCGGCTTCGAGCAGGATCGCCGCGACGATCAGCAGGTTGACCGGCCCCAGCGGACCGGCGAGCCAGACCGTCAGCGCGGGCCCGAGCAGCGCGCCGGCCGAGCCGCCCGCGGCGATGAAACCGAACAGGCGTTTGCCCTGTTCGGCCGCGAAGATATCCGCCATGAATGACCAGAACACCGAGACAGCAAACAGGTTGAAGACGCTGATCCAGACGAAGAAGACGCGCGCCACCTCGACCCTGCTCACGTCGGCCGCGAGCAGCGCCCAGAAGATCGCGATGTTGAGGACGAAGAAGTGGTAGACCAGCGGGATGAAACGGCGGCGCGGCAGCCGAGCGACGACGGCACCGAAGATCGGCACCGCGGCGAGCATCACGACAAAAGTGGCCGTGAACAGCCAGTGGAGGTTCCTGACGCCGCCAGCGATGCCCATCTCGTCGCGCAGCGGCCGCAGCACGTAGTAGGCCGCGAGCAGGCAGAAGAAATAACCGAACGACCACAGCGCCGCGCGGAACTCGCCAGGCCGCACCGCGACGACGCGGCTCAGAAGCATGAATTACTGACCGAGGATCTTCTTCAGCTCCGCCGCCGTGCGCGCGCCTCCCGCCGGCGCGCCGAGGTCGAAGATCCTGGACTGCGCGAGCGTGCCGACCGCGACCGGCTCGAAGCCGGCGTCTTCCACGAGCTGCATGCCGAGCTTGAGCGCGGCAGGATCGTCGGCGGCGACGGGAACGGCGAGCCTCGGCGGCGGGCGATGCGCTTCGCTCTGGAACGTCTGGAAGCCGATCGCGTTGAACGCGCGGAACATTCGCGCGCCCGGGAACATCGCGGCTGTCGATATTGCAGCGCCTTTCTCCCTCGCTTTAACGGCCATCTCACCGTCGCGGTTCGGAACCGGATTGTTGGGATCGATGACAACCTTGCCCTTCAACTCCGGGCCCACTTCCTTGGCGACGGCCGGTAGCGCCGCGTACGGCACCGCGATCAGCACCGTATCTCCGAACGCCACGGCTTCCTTCACGGTGCCGGTCCGCGCATTCGCACCAGCGCCTTCGGCCGCGCGCTTCGCCTGCTCCAGGTCGCGGTCCGAGAACATTACTTCGTGCCCCGCCTTCGCCCACAGACCGCCGAGCGTGCCGCCGATGCGCCCCGACCCGATGACGCCGATGCGCATGCGTTTCTTCGTTTCCGCGGCGTAGCCCATGCCAGTCGGCAGCGATGCTGCGACGGCCGCGGCTGCGAAGAGAGACCTACGGCGTTGCAATGTCTTCATCATCAATTCCTGCGGATGAATGAGGGCAGGGCGGCGCCCTTGCGAAAAGTGTGCCAGAAAAGCTATCTGGTCGTCGTCGCCGCAGTCCGGGCACCGCCGGGCGGCCTGAGGCTTCATACGAAGCGCAGGATCCAGAGCGACAGGGGCGGAAGGTAGGTCACCACAGCAAGCGCGGCGATGGCGCAAGCGATGAAGGGGACGAGACCGGGGTAGATGCTCGAGAGCGGCGCCTTGAAGACCGCTTGCCCCACGAAAATGTTCAAGCCGAACGGCGGGGTGAAGGTGCCGATGCTCAGGTTCATGATCACAACCACGCCGAAGTGGATGGGGTCGATGCCGGCGGCCTTCGCCATAGGCGCGAGGAGAGGCGTGAGGACGAGGATGGCGGAAGCGGTGTCGAGCACCATGCCGACGAGCAGGAGAAGGATGTTCACTGCGAGGAGGAAGGCCCACGGCGGGAGCTGGAGGTCGGTGATCCAGGCGATGATCGAAGGGCCGACGCCCGATACGGTGAGGAGCCAGGAGTAGACGCCGGCGCAGGCGAGGATGATGAAGATCTGCGCGGTGAGGTACATCGAGCGCGCGGCGGAGTCGAAGACGTCCTTCAGCTTCGCTTCGCGGTAGATGAGCCAGGTGACGAGGATGGCGTAGACGCAGGCGACGGCCGCGGCCTCGGTCGGGGAGAAGATGCCGGCGTAGATGCCGCCGAGCACCGCGACCGGCGCGGCGATGGCCCAGATGCCGTCGCGCGTGGCGTCCAGCACTTCGGAGAGGCGGAAGGGCGGGCCGCCCTTGTCGCCGGTGACGACGGCGTGGCGGTAAATGTAGACAGAGTAGCCAGCGGCGAGGACGAGGCCCGGGATCGCGCCGGCGGCGATAAGCAAACCGGTGGAAAAGCGTTCGCTGTAGCCCTTTTCCCTTAAGCGCTGGTAGGTGAGGCCGCCGACCGCGGCGACGGTGGCAGCGGTGGAGCCCGAGATCGCGCTGAAGACCACCGCG
>DATAAP010000327.1:0-4698 GCA_036260035.1 Alphaproteobacteria bacterium
CGGCTATGCAGCGATCGTGTTCGGCAGTCTGCTGCAGGCAGACCGCATCATCACTCTTGGCGCGGAGCTGCAGCTCATGCTGCCGGGCAGCCGCAGTGCCAAAGACCTCGCGAACCTGCCGCGCAAATTCGCGGATCTGCTGCCGCATCTGCAGGACCGCAAGCCGGGCAGCGTCTGGCTCGTCGCGAGCGAAGCCGAGATCGTCGAGCTGCATGGCGCCGTGCGCGCGGCGGCCCTGCCCGCTGTCCATGCCGTCGCACTGCGGAACACGCCGCACTTGTCCGCCAGCACCATCGATGCGGCGTGGTGTCCAGTCCTCGAGAGCGCGCTGGCGCAAGGTGCCATGCCGTCGATAGCCGGTGCCGGCGACCTGTTGAATGACCGCGCTGCGATCGATGCGGCGTTCGAAGCGCATTGCCTGCTGATCGAGAAGCGCGGCGCCGAGGCCGAGCGCCACGCAGCGCAGGCGGTCGCGCGCCGCTCCGACTGGTCGCTCGCGCAGCACCTGCTCGGCCGCGCGCTCAGCCTGCTGGGACGCGACATCGAAGCCGAGGCAGCTTCCGGCCAGGCGGCCACCCTTGATCCAACCCAAGCTCTGTTCTTTCATCATCATGGTCTCGCGCTGGCGCGGCTTGGGCGGTTCGCCGAGGCGGCGGGGGCGCAGCGTGCGGCGATCGAGCGCGGCTACCACGGCCCGTGGGCCTACCATCATTTCGGCGTCGCGCTGCAGCGCTCCGGCGACCCTGCCGGCGCAGAGGCGGCCTATCGCGTCGCCACTGAGCGGCGGCCCAAGGCCCCGCTCTTCCACCATCACCTCGCGATCGCTCTGACCGCGCTCGACCGTCTCGCCGAGGCGGAGCTCGCCGCGCGCACCGCCGTCGCGCTGGACGGGGAGAATGGCGACTATTTGCGGCAGCTCGCGCGCATTCTCCGGGCGCAGGGCCGCAAGCGGGACGCCGACGAGACGTTCAAGCAGGCCGAAGCCGTCGATCCTGCCGGTACATCGCCCACGGACATTTCCGGAGATGAAGCGCCGGCATCCAGAGATGCAACGCCCGCGCGGGAACTGGCGGCCGAGCCGCCTATCGATCTTCCGGCGAGCGTCGCGGAAATCCTCTCGCGCGTGCCGCGGCGCTGAGGCGCCGCGCTATGCGGTCGCCATGTTATGGGCCATGCCGTTGCGGTCGAGGAACGCCGCCATGCGACGATAGTTCTCGCGATAGCGCGTGTTGAACTCGTTCCACAGGTCCGGATGGTACAGCGTGTCCAGGTCGTGCTTGGCGAGCTGGTCCATGGTCAGGCAGGGGATCGAGAAGGTCCGCGCCAGCTCCGAGCTACGCTGGTCATACTCGACGAAGATCGCCGGCACGCAATTGGCTAGCGCTGGCAGGTTGCCGTGCACGCGGAAGCCGAGCACCAGGTCCATAGTGCGGGCGAAAACGTCGTGCTCCGCAACTGTGCCGGAGAAGAACATCTGGTCGCGGTAGACCTTGACCAGCTCGTCCTCGGCGCTCTCGAACCAACCCTGCTTGATGAGTTCCGGCATGTGCTTGGCGATCAGCTCTTCGTCCTTGAAGAAGAACGCCTTCTCCGGCGGTTCGCCATGCGAGGTCACTGTCAGGTCGAAGCGCTTGTTCAGCCGCTTGATGAAGTCGCGCTGGACCGCGATATAGCTCTTTATGTCCGCGGCATAGGTCGCGGATACCTCGCGGCGCATGTTGAAGGCCACCTTGCACACCGCACTGAGCGGTTTTGCGTTGATCTGCAGGTCCGGGTTGTTGCAGCGGAACAGGCTGGGGCACCCGATGATGTCGACGTTCTTGATGCCAAGGTCGTTGAGCACCTCTGCCGTGTAGTCGCCGCGCACGCCAATTGTTGTGCAGCGGTCGGCGTAAAGGCGCCAGACCTCCTTGGCCTTCTCGGGCAGGTTCAGCTTGCGTCTCGATTCCGCCTGCGCGCCGATTGCGAACGGGATGATCGGCATCTTGAGCTTCTTCAGCAGCTCCGGCAGCGAGCCCCAGTCGGTGTGTTCGTTGATGAAGTTAGAGCCGCGCAGGAAGCAGTAGTCAAAACCGTCGTTGTAGAAGTCGATGTCCTTGTCGGTGAAGGTCTTCATCTTCACCGGCGTGACGTCCTTGAAGGCGAGCAGCTTCAGTGAGGAATCGTAGACCGTGAAGTCGCCGGTGTTCGTGTAGGTCTCGATCATCTCCTTGAGCGGCTTCTCGTGCGCGCGCACCTTGTTGTGCTCGTAGCGCGCCCCGGCCGGGATCAGCACCAGCACCCGCTTGGGCGACTGCAGGAACGTCAACTTGCGCGGCGCGTTGGCGAGGTCGCGGTTGGTACCGCGGAACCGTACCGACAGCTCGCCCTTCTCGCGGCCGTGCTTGAGCTCCGAGACCAGGGCGAATTTGAAGCCGCAGGGCTTGCCATTGACCGTTTTGCTGGGCAGGTTCGCGCGCACCGTCGCGCAATGCTGGTTGTCCAGATAGATGTCGACGAACTGATCGTCGGAAAGACGGCTGGTGTCCAGCGCCCACCCACTGATGGCTTCAGTGCCGTACGACTCGACGCGTCCCTGCAGCATACTCTTCTCTCCTGTGCCCTGAGCGCGCAGGAGCGTAGAGGCGGCCCGTTAATCCGGCGTGAAATTTGACTGGTGATTGCCTACAACTGCATCCAATTTCACAGAAATGTTCCAGATACGCCTTCCATGAATCGCATCCTGTCGGGCCTGCGCGTTGTCGAGAGCTCTGCATTCATCGCTGCCCCCTATGCCGGCATGACGCTGGCGCAGATGGGGGCCGACGTGATCAGCGTCGACCAGATCGGCGGCGGGCTGGACTACCGGCGCTGGCCGGTCACGGACAAGGGGTCCAGCCTCTACTGGGCCGGGCTCAATAAGGGCAAGCGGTCGGTCTGCATCGACTTTCGCAAGCCTGAGGGACGCGCCCTGCTTGGCGACCTCATAGCGGCGCCTGGCGAGGGCGGTGGCATCTTCCTCACCAACCTCCCCGCCCAGCCGCCGCTCGACTACGACACGTTGCGCGGCCGTCGCCCAGACCTGATCATGGCTTCGATCTATGGCAGCCGCGATGGCGCAACCGCCGTCGACTACACGGTCAACGCCGCGGTAGGCTTTCCGCTGGTGACAGGCCCCGCCGGCCATGACGGCCCGATCAACCACGTGCTGCCCGCGTGGGACCTGCTGGCCGGAACGAATGCCGCGGTCGCCATTCTTGCCGCCGAGCGTCACCGTCGGCTCACCGGGAGTGGGCAGCTGCTGCGGCTCGCCCTCGCCGATATCGCCTTCGCGACAGTCGGCAATCTCGGCTACATCGCCGAGGTGCAGGTCAACGGGGCCGATCGCCCGCGGCTCGGCAACGACGTCTACGGCACGTTCGGCCGCGACTTTTTGACCGCCGACGGCCGCCGCGTAATGGTCGTCGCGTTCACCCAGAAGCAATGGGATGCCTTGCTCGATGCGACCGGCACCCGCGCCTCAATCGCCGCGCTCGAAAAGAAGTCGAAGCGCGATTTTCGCAAGGAAACGGACCGCTACGAGTGCAGCCGAGAGATCGCGGCAGTCTTGCAGCCATGGTTTCACCGCACCTCGTTCGCCGATGTGCGTGCGGCGCTGGACACTAGGGGCGCCTGTTGGGGACCGTATCAAAGCTTCCGCGAAATGGTCGAAAGCGACCAACGCTGTTCGACCGCCAATCCGATCTTTACCGAGGCAGACCAGCCGGGCATCGGTCGGCATCTGATGCCGGGCTGTCCCGTCGACTACGGCGCATTTGAGCGTCAGCCGGCCGTACCGGCGCCCCAGCTCGGCGCCGATACTGACGAAGTGCTCTCCACGGTACTCGGGCTCGACGCACATCACATTGCGCGCCTGCATGATCGCGGCATCATCGGCACATAGGACGAGAATGAAGACCGAAGCAGCATCCGTTCAGTCGCGCAACGATGAAGCGTTGCCCAACGTGCTTGATCTCTGCCGCTCGGCTCTTGGCGCGGCAGAGAGGCTGGTCGAGTCGGCGCGGTATGCGGTGGGCAAGCGCGTACTCACCGGGAACAAGGCCGACGGGGCCGCGATGGAGACGCACCAGTTCGCCGCGCACGGCTATGCCTGGCTCGCGACCTGTGCCGCTGCGTTGCGGCAGATGCTGCACTGGACGGAGTCGCTCGCGCGCGCCGGCCACTTCAGCGCGTTGGAGCAGCTCATGCTGCAGATCGCATTCGGCGAATATCTGGCGCAGATGGCCGGCGGTATCGCGATGTCGCAGACGGAGGTCGTGCGGCCGAGCGACATCGGGCTCGAACAGGATGCGCTCGATGCTTTCCGCACGCGCGACGTAGGGATGCTGATCGCGCGGGGCAACACGGCGGCGGCGCGCACGCGGCTGTGGGCGCTGCTCGCCACAAGCGGCATTCCCGACGACCCGCTGGAGGACGAGACGCTTGCCCTCGTGCGCAACCAGTTCCGCCGCTTCGCCGCCGAGAAGATCGCGCCGCATGCGCAGGACTGGCACCGCGGCGACATGCTCATTCCGTTGGAACTGATCCATGAGATGGCCGAGCTCGGCGTGTTCGGACTGACCCTTCCTGAGGAATGGGGCGGTCTCGCCATGGGCAAGCGCGCCATGTGCATTGTCACCGAGGAGCTGTCTCGCGCCTCGCTGGCGGTGGGCTCACTGG
>DATAAP010000328.1:0-5998 GCA_036260035.1 Alphaproteobacteria bacterium
ATAACCACGGAGGAAACGCCATGCACGACCATGGGCCTGGCTGCCGTCATGATCACGGCAGCGACCCGCGCGACGACGTCCCGCAGCCCGACCGACGCGATTTTCTGAAGGCCAGCCTCGGCATCGGAGCGTCCGGCGCCGCACTCGCCGGGTTTGCTCGAGTCAGCGAATGGAACCTCGTGGGCGATGCTCGCGCCCAGACGCAGGCGGCGGGCGAAACGCCTGTCGGCGCGCGCTGGTGGCCTTCGCGCTGGGGACCGGAGGATCAGGCGGGCGCTTCGAACCACATCACGCCGCAGAAGATCATGGAAGCGGTGCAGATGATTCGCACCGGCCAGGTGTATGAGATTGGCCGAGTCTACGAATCCGGCATGCCGCTGTTCGGCGACCGTGCGTTCGCGCTGCGCATCCCCGGCGGCCCAACCGGCGGCGTGTTCGGAAGCAACCAAGTTGTATGGAACGACGAGTTCCTGGCGACCGAGATCGGGCAGGTCGGAACGCAATTCGACGGCCTTGGCCACATCGGCGTTGCGGTCCGGGGCGCCGGCAACAAGGACGAGATCCGCTATTACAACGGTCTGAGCGCCACCGATGTGAACAGCCCCACCGGGCTGAAGAAACTTGGCATGGAGCACGTGAAGCCGATCTTCACGCGCGGCGTCCTGTTCGATGTCGCCGCCCTGCGCGGCCGCGCGTTGAACCAGGGTGAGGAGATCACGGTCGCCGACCTGACGGGTGCCTTGCAGCGGCAGAACGTCGCGGCCGACCAGATCCGTCCTGGCGACGCGGCTTTCATTCACACCGGCTGGGGCGCGCTGTGGATGAAGGACAACGCGAAATACAACGGCGGCGAACCAGGGATCGGCCTGCCCGCAGCGCGCTGGCTGGCCGAACGGCAGGTCTGCGTGGTCGGTGCCGACACATGGGGCGTGGAGGCCGTCCCGAATCCCGATGCGAACATGGCGTTCCCGTGCCATCAGGAACTGATCACCAAGCACGGCATCTTCCTGCACGAGAATCTTGATCTCGGCGGGCTGGCGGCAGACCGCATCTACCAGTTCGCCTACGTGATGATGCCGCTGCGCATCAAGGGCGCGACCGGTTCGCCCGGGCGGCCGATCGCGATCGTGTGAACGCGACTGCAGGAGCGGGCTCATCCGACCCGCTCCTGCAAGTGCCGCAAAAGCTTGACCGTTCGGCGCTGCGCGATCGCGTGAACTTGTCTCAACGTTTTGGCAATACTCGCCCGTCACACTCGGCGCATGTCAGCACCCCGCGCCCAGATCGACTGGAAGGCCGATGCCCGCCGCATCGTGCTCGAGAAATTTCTCGCCGCCGCCGCGCGGCTCGAGAAGACTTATCGCGAGAAGTTTCCGAAGGCGAGTTCGCTGGCGAACGCCGTGGCGAATGAGAGCCCGGTAATCGGTGATCTACTCTATGCGCTGGAGGAAGCGCGCGAGCGCGGGCTCGACGCCCCGCCGCCGCCCGCCCAGCCGGAGCGCCGGTAGCGGCTTCTCAGCGGCCGAATCGATCCTCAATGTCGGCCCAGTGCTCGAAATTCATGATCTTCTTGAACTCCTCGAAGGTCGCGCTGTTGTCCTGAAAGGACGGCTTGTCGGCCTTGAGCTCTTCCAGCGCATCGCGCATGGTCTTGGCGACGCGCATCACCAATGTGATGCCGTGAACGACCATCTCGAAGCCCATCTCGTAGAGCTCCTTGTTCGACAGGATCGGCGTGCGGCCACCGGTCAGCATGTTGCAGAATTGCGGCACCTCGATCTCGCGGCCGATCCGCGCCAGCTCCTCCACCGTCAGCGGCGCCTCCACGAAGATGCCGTCGGCGCCGGCCTTCACGTAACGTTCGGCGCGGCGTAGGGCCTCGTCCAGCCCGTGCACCGCGCGCGCATCGGTGCGCGCGATCAGGAACGTGTCCTTGCTCCGCCGCGCGGCGGCGGCGGCGCGGATCTTCTGCTCCATGACCTCGGTCGGCACTACGTCCTTGCCGGCCATGTGGCCGCAGCGCTTCGGTGCCACCTGGTCCTCGATGAAGATCGCGGCGGCACCCATCTCCTCATAGACCTGGATGGTGCGCGTCACGTTCTTGACGTCGCCGTAGCCATGATCGCCGTCGATCAGCACCGGCAGGCTGGAACCCGACATGATATCCCGCACGCCTGCAACCATCTCGCCGAGCCCGACCAGCCCAAGATCGGGCAAGCCGTAGCGGGCGCCGACCAACGGATAGCCGCCAATCACATAGGCGGCGAAGCCGGCCTGTTCGATCAGCCGCGCCGACAGCGCATCATGGGCGCCGGGCAGCACCAGCGGCTTTTCGCGCGCGAGCAGCTCGCGCCAGGTCGGCTTTTTTGTCATCGGCAGACTCCGTTGGAACTAGAAGGTTGCTGTTGCGCCGCCATCGACGGTCAGCACATGGCCGCTGACATAGGATGCGGCATCGGAGGCGAGGAAGACGGCGGCGCCCGCGATCTCCTCCGGCCGTCCCCAGCGCCGCAGCGGCGTGCGCTTTTCGACCCAGGCGGTCGTCTCGCGGTCTGCGACCATCACGGCGTTGGTTTCGGTCGCGAAGAAGCCGGGGGCGATCGCATTCGCGGTGATGTTGTGGGGGCCCAGCTCCGCCGCCAGCGCCCGTGTCAGCGCGGTGAGGCCGCCCTTCGCGGCGATATAGGCGGCATCGCCCGCGCGGGCGAGCGGCCCGGCGATCGAGGTCACGTTGATGATGCGGCCGCTCTTGCGCGGAATCATGAGCCGCGCGGCCTCGCGCGCGAGCACGAAGCCGGCGACGAGATCGACCTCGATCAGCGCGCGCACCTCGTCCAGCGAGAAGTCGAAGAGGGCCTTGCGATTGCGCAGGCCGACATTGCCGACGAGGATGTCGAGCTGCCCGTGCTGGCTGCCGATTGCGGAGAGTGCGTGCGCGACCTTGCCCGCGTCGCTGACGTCGAACGCGGCGGCGCTCGCCTTGCCGCCAGCCGCCGCGATGTGCTTTACCGCGGTATCGAGCCGTCCGGGATCGCGGCCGTTGACGATTACATGGGCGCCGGCGGCGGCGAGCGCACAGGCGATCTCGAAGCTCAGGCCGCGCCCGGCGCCTGTCACCAGCGCAACGCGATCCTGCAGCGAGAAGAGAGGCGGGCCGGGTGGCATGAAGGCTCGGAAAGTCGTTGCAGACTGTTGCATTTCGCGCGGTCTGTCCAGCGCGCGCCGCGCAGATCTCGTCTGCGGGGCGGTGCTTGACGCGACCGGATGCGGGTGCGAACAATGCCCGCCAAGTAAACGTATTGGCCAGGGGAGAAGCGCAATGAGGATGCTTGTTTCTGCGGTTGCACTCGCGATCGCTGCGGCACTCGGTGGTGGCGCCGCGCAGGCGCAGAACGTGACGATGCGGATCAGCCATCAGGTGCCCACCGCCCATCACCTTCACAAGATGCTCGAAGGCTTTGCGGCCGACGTCGCGAAGAACTCCGGCGGATCCGTGACCGTGCAGCTCTTCCCGGCGGAGCAGCTGCACAAGGCGGGCGAGAATCACCCCGCGGTCGCGCGCGGCGCGGTCGAGGCGGCGCTCTCCGTCAACCAGCAATGGGGCAACACGATCCCTGAAATGAACGTGGTCGTGATCCCCTACTTCTTCTCGGAGCTGGAGCGAATCAGGAAGTTCCCCGGATCTGAGATGGCAAAGATGCTCGAGGCAAAGCTCGAGCAGAAAGGCGTCAAGAACATCGCCTGGTTCTACATCACGCGCCAAGCGATCTTCACGTCCGGCAAGAAGCCGATCCTGGCGCCAGAGGATTTCAAGGGGCTCAAGATCCGCGGCTTCAACGCTCTTGCCGACACGGCGCTCGTAGCGCTCGGCGCGTCGCCTTCAGCGATGCCGGGCTCGGAGGTTTACAACGCGCTGCAGACCGGCGTGCTCGACGCCGGCGTCACCGATATCTCGGCCGCCTACAGCCGGCGCTACTATGAGGTGCAGAAATACGGGACCGTCACGCCTGCGTTCACGGTGTACTTCCATCTCTATGTAAACCCCGCATGGTGGAGCAAGCTAGCGCCGGCGCAGCGGCAGGCGATCGAGGCCGCGGCGAAGAAGGCAGAGCAGGACGCGATCGGCATCACCGAAAAGACAGCGGAGGATGCGGTCAAGCAGCTTCAGGAAAAGGGCATGCAGCTCAAGGTCCAGAACGCGCAGGAGATCGCCGCGTGGAAGGCCGCCCTGCAGAAGCCGGTCATGGACGCCTTCATTAAGGCATCGCCGCAGGACGGGCCGAAGATCATCGAGCTGGCGAACAAGCTCTGATAAGGCTTTCGCTGCAGGCCCGCGCGGATCGCGCGGGCCTGCTGGCGTAAGCGGGGGTGGGGTTCAGAGGCCGCGGAATGAATGAAGCAGACGCTTGCACGCCAGTTCAGCGCGCTGCCCGCGGCTTTGAGACGGGCGTTGCGCTGATCAGCCGGGCGGCGCTCGGCATCGCCGGGGCGACGTGCCTGGCTACGCTCACCACCGTCTGCTACGCGGTGGCCGCGCGCTATTTTTTTAATCGCCCGCAGGCATGGTCCGACGAGGCGGTCGGCTGGATGATCGTCATCAGCGTGATGCTCGCCATTCCCGAGGCACAGCGCCGCGGCGAGCATATCGGCGTCGACGCGCTGACCGAGCGCCTAAGCGCGCGCGGCAAGCGGTGGGCGGCCGCTCTCGGGATCGTCTCGGTCGCGGTGGTCGCCTACCTGTTCGTCAGCGAAGGCATCGAGATGGTCGCCTTTACGCGCATGATCGGCATCGTCTCGAACGTGCTGCCCGACATCCCGCTCTGGGCGATCCAGTCCTTCGTGCCAGTCGGCGGCGCGCTGCTTCTGATGGTAACTGTGGCTCAGCTCGTATGCTTGATGGCGGGCATCGAGCCGCGAATTGTGCATAGGGCCGCTCCAGACGCGCTCGAATGACCTTCGTCGTCATCCTCATCCTGCTGATAACGCTGCTCTATACGGGCATGCCGATGTTCGCGGGCATGATCTTGTTCTCCGGCGCGGTCCTATGGTGGGTTGAGGGCGAACTAGGCACGTTCGGCGAGTTTGTGTTCGGCAAGCTCGACGTCTACCTCCTCGTCTCGATCCCGCTCTTCATGCTGATGGCGCACTTCATGGTGCGCGGCCGCATCGTCGACGATCTCTACAACACCGCGCACACGCTGCTGCGGCATCTGCCCGGCGGACTGGGTGTCGCGACGGTTGCCGCGTGCGCAGTGTTCGCGGCGATCTCCGGCTCGAGCGTGGCAACGGCACTGACCATCGGCGCGGTCGCCATTCCGCAGATGCTGCGTTTCAACTACGACAGGCTTGGCGCCTATGGCGTGGTCGCAGGCGGCGGCACGCTGGGCATCCTCATCCCGCCCTCAGCGCCGATGATCCTTTATGGCTTCGTCTCCGATACGTCGATTGGGGCCCTGTTCATGGCCGGTGTGCTGCCCGGCATCATGATCTCGGCGATCTTCGCGGCATGGTGCATGTTCACCGAATACCGGCGCGAGAAGAAGCTCGGCGCGGCTTACGTGCGCCCGAAACGGGCGAGCCTGCCGGAGGCGGCGACCGCAATCCGCAAGTCGTTCTGGGCCCTGATCCTGCCGCCCTTCGTGCTCGGCGGCATGTATTTCGGCGTCTTCACGGCGACCGAGGCGGCGGGCGCCGGCGCATTGCTGGCCCTCGTCATCGCCGCGGTCATCTACCGCCAGTTCGGCTGGAAGGATCTGTGGGACGGCGGCGAGGAAGCGGCGCGCACGAGCGCCGTGCTGTTCATGATCATCGTCGGCGCCGCGTTGTTCGGCTACATGCTCACCAAGCTGAACATCCCCGCGGAGGCGGTGGCGCTAGCGCTCAAGTACAATGTCTCGCAGACCGAATTCCTGATCGCGGTGATGATCTTGATTTTCGTGCTCGGGCTCATCCTCGAGTCGATCTCGATCATCCTGATCACGACGCCGGTGATCCTGCC
>DATAAP010000329.1:0-1766 GCA_036260035.1 Alphaproteobacteria bacterium
GGCGAGCCCGAACAGGACAAGGACTGGTGCGTCCCGGCGCGCGGCGGCGGTAGTGTGAGGTGCGGCGGAATCCATGCGGTCGCTTGGGTGTGCGGATCGAGCGGTTCGGGACTTTGGCACGAGCGGATGCGCATGCGCACCTGCCGGGGCGGGGGCGCGTGTCAAGAAACATGCAGACTTGACTGTTTGTTTCTGCCTCCCCAGTATCGCGCGATGGCGGGGGCACGGCAGAGCAGGCGGAGGACGCAGGAAGAGCGCACGGCGGAGACGACGGCGCGCCTCAAGCAGGCCACGCTCGACATCCTGCTGGACCGCGGCTATGCGCGCGCCAGCACGCTCGACATCGCGGACCGCGCCGGCGTGTCGCGCTGCGCGCTCACGCACCATTTCGAAAGCAAGGACGACCTCGTCTGCCAGGCGGTCGAGCAGCTGTTGCGCGAGGCGACCGCCGAGATCCGCGACTATGCCGAGCGCGTGCAAAGCGGCCGGCTCGATATCAGCGGCTTCATCGATCATCTGTGGGAGATGTTCTCCGGCCGGCTCTTCTACATCACGCTGGAGCACGTAACCGAGGCGCGCCACAACGACTTCCTGCGCGCGCGGCTGGTGCCGGTGGTGCGCGAGTTCCATCAGGCGCTCGATCAGATCTGGTCGGATTTCTTCCGCGGCGCCGGACTCAAATCCGCCGAGGTCGAGACCGCTCTCAACGCCAGCCTGTGCCTGCTGCGCGGCATGGGCGTGCAGACCGTGCTGCGCAACGATCCCGCCTACTACAAGCGCCTGCTCGATTTCTGGAAGGGCATCGTCTCCGGCCTCGCCGCGAACGGCAAGGTCGTGAAGCTTCCGGCGCGCCAACTGCGAGGATAACGAACCAGTGACTTTGATCGTCTTCCGCAATGCCGCGATCGTCGATGGCCAGGCGCCGCACCGGCGCGAAGGCTGCGACGTGGTCGTCGAGAACGGCACGATCCGCGAGGTGGCCGAGCGGCCGGTGAGCCTGCCCGGCGCGGCCGTCATCGAAATCGGCGGACGCACCTTGATGCCGGGACTGATCGACTGCCACGTGCATACGATCGCGACGATGCTCAATCTCGGCGCCAACGCCGCACAGCCCAACGCGATCATCACGCTCAAGAGCGTGCCGATCCTGCGCGGCATGCTGGAGCGCGGCTTCACCACCGTGCGCGACGCGGGCGGCGCCGATTACGCGCTGTCGCTCGCCGTCGAGTCCGGCATCGTGCCGGGCCCGCGGATGTTCGTGGCGGGCCGCGCGCTGAGCCAGACCGGCGGGCACGGCGATTTCCGCGGCCGGTGGGACGAGCGCGAGCCTTGCCTGTGCTGCCGCCGCGCCGGCGCGCTCGCGCGCGTCGTCGACGGCATCGACAACGTGCGCAAGGCGGTGCGCGAGGAGATCAAGGCGGGCGCCCACCAGATCAAGGTGATGGCCTCGGGCGGTGTTGCCTCGCCGACCGACCCGATCGCCTTCTTCGGTTATTCCGAGGACGAGCTGCGCGCGATCGTAGCCGAGGCGTCGGCGGCGCAGACCTACGTGATGGCGCATGCCTACACGCCGGCGGCGATCGGCCGCGCGGTGAATTGCGGGGTTCGCACGATCGAGCACGGCAACCTGATCGATGCCGAGACCGCGCGGCTGATGGCGGCGAAGGGTGCTTACGCAGTGCCGACGCTCATCACCTACGACGCGCTGGCGCAGTACGGCGAGGAGCTCGGCTTCCCGCGCGAGAGCGTCGAGAAGATCGAGGCCG
>DATAAP010000330.1:0-4452 GCA_036260035.1 Alphaproteobacteria bacterium
CACAACGGGTAGAGCGCCGACGAGGCGAAAAACATCGGGAAGATCACAAAGTTCATCACGCCGGCGAAGTTCTCGAGCTGTCGGATCATCGAGGAAAGGAACAGGCCGAGCGCGCCGAGCATCAGCCCGGACAGGATCAGGGCGGGCAGCACGGTGAGATAGCCCCACCAGGGCGGCTCGATTTCCCAGAACCAGGCGATGGCCAGAAACGCGTAGGCCTGCAGGATCGAGACGAAGACCCCGGCAAGCAGCTTCGCCGTCAGCAGGAACCAGCGCGGCATCGGGCTGGTCAGGAGAACGCGCATGCTTCCCATCTCACGGTCGTAGACCATCGACAGCGAGCTCTGCATGCCGTTGAAGAGCTGGATCATCGCGACCAGTCCGGGCGCGATATAGACCTCGTAAGGTACATAGGTCTCATAGGGTGGGATGATCGAGACGCCGAGCGTGAAGCGGAACCCCGCGGCGAAGATCACCAGCCAGACGAGGGGGCGGACGAGAGCCGAAAAGAACCGGCCGCGCTGATTGAGGAAGCGTAGCCATTCGCGCCAGATGACGCCAAGGAGGCAGCGCACGGACATGAGCGGCGTCATGCACCGCGCTCCCGCGTGAGGCGATCGAACGCTTCGCGGATGGTTCCGGCGCCGGCAGCGGCGCAGACCTCCGCCACCAATCCTTGGGCGAGCACGCGTCCGCGATGGAGCACGATGACCCGGGCCTTCTCGTCGACCTCGTCGATGAGGTGGGTAGCCCAGAGGACGGCGATTTCGCGGCCGCGGCACAGCTCACGGACATGATCGATCAGGAACTGCCGGCTGGCGACATCGAGCCCGACGGTCGGCTCGTCGAGCAGGAGAAGTTCGGGGTCGTGGAGAAGGGCGCGGGCGATCTCGACGCGGCGGCGCTGCCCGCCGGAGAGCTGCCGCACCTTGTCATGGAGCCGCTCGTTCAGCTCGAGCCGCGCCGCCTCCCGCGCGATCCGTGCGCGCGCTTCGCGCCGGCTCAGCCCATGCAAGGCCCCGTGGTACAACAGGTTTTGCTCGACA
Organism: Alphaproteobacteria bacterium; assembly: GCA_036260035.1. Taxonomy (GTDB): domain Bacteria; phylum Pseudomonadota; class Alphaproteobacteria; order CACIAM-22H2; family CACIAM-22H2; genus DATAAP01. The sequence goes on from DATAAP010000330.1 coordinate 1,047, forward strand.
CTGAGGTCGAGATCGAGAGTCGGCTGCTGGAAGACGATGCCCATGCGCGAGAGGGCCCGCGACGGCGCATCCTTTAACGAGGTGCCGAAGACGCGTATCGCGCCGGCGCGGTGGTCGTAGAGCCGGCTGATCAGCGAGAACAGCGTCGTCTTCCCGGCGCCGTTGAGGCCGAGAAGTGCTGTGAACTCGCCGCGGTCCAGCGAGAATGCGATGTCGCTGAGGACTTTGCGTGGCCCGAACGCGTGGCTGAGGCCGCTCACCTCGAGCGCCGGCGCCGGATCCGCTGCAGCGCGAAAGGGCTCGGCCGGCGCGCTGCCCACTGCCGGAGCAGGAGCGCCGACGCGTTCACTAAGCATCGTGGCGGAATGTCTCTGCTCTGGCGAGGAATGGGCCATCGATCAGTTCGGCAGGGCTCTGCTACCCGATCGTCCTAAGCGCTACCCCATAATGACGCAGGCGACTGTCCTCCGCCATCGCCCAATCTAGGGATGGAACTGCGGGATGCCGCACTGTGCCGATCCTCGCGCGCTCATTGTGGATTGTGGCCGGGCTACTCACACCGTCGCTCGCGGGCGCCGGCGATGTCCGTCCCCTGGCCGTGTTCGATTTCGAGCTGATCAACACATCGCTCGAAGCCGAACGGCCTGACGAGACCCAGCGCCTCGCAATGCTCAATGCGATGCTGCGCGAGCGCCTTGCCGCGCTCGATCGCTTCCGGCTGGTTGACATTGCGCCACTGCGGCAGCGCATCGCCAATTCCCCGCAGCTGCGCAACTGCAACGGATGCGAAGTCGATCTGGCTCGCGAGCTCGGCGCCGAGGTCGTTGCAACCGGCACGGTCCAGAAGGTGAGCAACCTCATCCTGAACATCAACCTTGCGCTGAAAGAGGTGCCGTCGGGTGCGGTGATAAGCGGCGGAAGCGTGGATATCCGCGGCAACTTCGACGAATCGTGGCGCCGCGGCCTCGACCGGCTGTTGCGCAATCAAGGCCTTGCTCCCGCTCCGGCAAGCGACACGGCACGACAATGAATTTCCGGCGGTTCCTGAGCTGTATTCTCTTGCTTGCGTCCGTCTGCTCCACCGCTGCCGCTGAGACGTCGATGCGGTTCGGCGTGCTCAAGTTCGGCACGGTCAGCTGGGAACTACGGGTGATCCAGACTCATGAACTTGATCGCGCCGAGGGTATCAGGATCGAGACGCTGGAGCTTGCGACCAACCAGGCTACTCAGGTCGCTCTGCAGGCGGGGCGCGTCGATGCGATCGTCGCCGACTGGTTCTGGGTGTCTCGCCAGCGTGCTGAAGGTGCGGACTGGACCTTCTTTCCGTTTTCCGCGGCGCTTGGCGCGGTGGTCGTGCCCGCAGGTTCCCATGTCCGATCTCTTCCTGACTTGGCGGGACAGCGGCTCGGCATTGCCGGCAGCCCTCTCGACAAGAGCTGGCTCATGCTCCGCGCCCTGGCATGGCAGAAGCACGGCCTCGACCTGGACAAGGCCGTCGCCAAGAGCTTCGCAGCGCCGCCTCTGATCGGCGAGCAGCTGCAGGCAGGCCGGCTCGATGCGGTCCTGACTTACTGGCAGTTCGCTGCCCGGCTCGAGGCCGGGGGCATGACTCGGCTGATCGGAATGGACGAGGTGATGCGGGACCTCGGGATCGCGAGACCGATTCCGCTGGTGGGCTATGTCGTCTCAGAGCGTTGGGCGAAAGGGCAGGGCAAAGTCGTCGAGGGATTCGTCCGCGCCAGTCAGCGCGCGCGGCAGATCCTCGCAAGCTCCGATGCGGAGTGGGATGCGATCGCGTCGATGACCGGCGCAGGCAGCCGCGACGAATTGATCAAGATCCGCGACGCGTTTCGTGCGGGCATTCCGCAAAGCTGGGGGGATGCGGAGCGTCGCGATGCCGTTCGTCTTTACCGCATGCTGGCCGAGATCGGCGGCGAGGCGCTCGTCGGCAAGAGCGTTGATCTCCAGCCAGGAACCTTCCTCGACGGCGTGACCTATTGAGGCGGGAATGCGGATTGCGTCCAGCAGCCTTGCGGCCCGCGTCGCCTCGGTCGTTCTGTTCTTCGTGATCTGGGAGGCCGCCGCGCGCCTTGCGGCGAGCCGGCAGCTGCCGCCGGCGACCATGGTCATTCTCACATTGGCGAGTGAGATCGCACACGGAGGCATGTTTCATCATCTGGCGATGACGCTGCTCCGCGTCCTGCTCAGCTTCGTGCTGGCGATGTCGATCGGGACCGTGATCGGCTTCCTCATGGGCCGTTGGCGCGCGGTGGACGCCGCCCTCGATAGTTGGGTGCTTCTTCTCCTGAACTTGCCGGCGCTCGTCGTCACCGTCCTGGCATATATCTGGTTCGGGCTGACGGAGGTAGCCGCGATCGGCGCGGTCGCGCTGAACAAGCTTCCGCTGGTCGTCGTCACGCTGCGTGAAGGGGTGCGGGCGCTCGATCGGGACTTTGCCGATATGGCGCGCGTGTTCCGGCTCAGCGCCTGGCGCCGCGTGCGGCATATCATCATGCCGCAGCTCTCGCCATTCCTCATCGTGGCGGCGCGATCGGGTCTCTCCCTGATCTGGAAGATCGTGCTCGTGGTCGAGCTGCTGGGGCGCAGTGACGGCGTCGGTTTTCAGATCCAGCTGTATTTTCAGCTGTTCGATGTCGCGCGCGTCCTCGCCTATACGATCGCCTTCGTCGCCATCATCCAGGCGATCGAGTGGGCGATTCTCCAGCCGATCGAGCGTCATGTCGCGCGCTGGCGGCGCTGATGGCAGGGATCGTCGTTGCGATTGAGGAGAAACGCTTTCCAGGCGCGTCGGCGCACCAATCCAAGCTGGTGTTGCAGGATGTCTCGTTCCGCATGCGCGCGGGCGAGTTCGTCGCGATCGTCGGTCCTTCGGGCTGCGGGAAAACAACTCTGCTCAACATTGTTGCTGGTTTGGATAGGGACTTCGTTGGGCGCATCGACCTAGGCTTCGGCCCTGCGGCGCCTCGGATCGGCTATGTCTTCCAGAACGCGCGTCTTCTGCCCTGGCGCACCGTACGCGACAACATCGCCCTCGTCCTTCCCAAGCATGGGGACTCGCGCGCGGTCGACGCGATGCTGCGCGAGGTCGGGCTCTTCGAGGCACGCGATGTCTTCGCCTCCCGGCTGTCGGTCGGCATGAGCCGGCGCGCGGCGATCGCGCGGGCGCTCGTGATCGAGCCGGATCTGCTCCTGATGGACGAGCCGTTCGTCTCGCTCGATGAAGCGATGGCGGAGAGGCTGCGGCAGATGCTGCTGGACGTGTTGCGTGCGCATCCGACCAGCGTCCTATTCGTGACGCATGACGTAAGAGAAGCAGCTCTGCTCGCAGATCGGGTGCTCCTGCTCTCTCCGGCACCCGGCCGGCTCATCGCCGATGTTCCAATCG
>DATAAP010000331.1:0-4523 GCA_036260035.1 Alphaproteobacteria bacterium
CCCCGCATGAAAGTCGGCGATAGCAAACGGATCGGGGGTGTCGAATCGGTGCAGCCGGCCCGCAAGGCCGCCGCGGCATCGCGTTCGCGCCAGGCTGAGAACCCACCCGAGCCGTCCGTGACGACCCAGGTGATGGGCATCCCGGAGGCCGAGTTCACGCCCAAGGTGCGGGCGGCGATCATGGCGCTCATGGAAGAGGTGGACAAGCTGCGCCGCGAGTTGCAGCAGAGCCAGCAGCGCATCTCGTATCTCGAGCAGCTCGCCGACCAGGACTCGCTGACGCCGATCGCCAACCGCCGCGCCTTTGTGCGCGAGCTGTCGCGCATGATGTCCTTCGCCGAACGCTACGACACGCCGTCAAGCGTGATCTATTTCGACGTCAACGACCTCAAGGTGATTAACGATACGCTGGGACATGCCGCCGGCGACGCGGTGCTTGCGGAGGTCGCGCAGACGCTGGTCAAGAACGTGCGCGATTCGGACTTCGTCGGCCGGCTTGGCGGCGACGAGTTCGGCGTGATCCTCGCCTATGCCGACCAGACTGTCGCAAATGAGAAAGCGCAGGCGCTGTCCGCCGCCATCGCAGCGCATCCCGCGACCTGGCAGGGCAAGACGATCAACATCTCGGTGTCTTGGGGTGCCCACTCGTTCCGCGGCGGCGATGCCGCGGGCGCCCTCGATGCCGCCGACCGCGCGATGTACGCGCAGAAGAAAGATCGCGCCAAGCGGGCGTAGTGGGCTTTTGCCACAGGTCGCGCCAGGGCGGGTCTTAGACCCGCCGTTACAGCAAGAGCGATTTCCGTGTACGGGCGGGTCTAAGACCCGCCCTTATGTGATTCATCGGCCGATGGCTGCAGCTGTCACGCGCCCGGCTTCAGCACGACCTTCACGCACTCGTCCTGCTTCTTGAGGAACATGTCGTAGCCGCGCGGCGCATCCTCGAGCTTCAGCTTGTGCGTGATGATGAAGCTGGGGTCGATCTCGCCGTTCTCGATGCGCTCGAGCAGCGGCTGCATATAGCGCTGCATGTGCGTCTGGCCGGTCTTCAGCGTCAGCGCCTTGTTCATGAAGGCGCCGAGAGGGATCTTGTCGTCGAAGCCGCCATAGACGCCCGGCACCGACACGGTCCCGCCCTTCCGGCAGGCGAAGATCGCCTCGCGCAGCGCAATCGGCCGGTCGGTCTCGATCATGAGCGCCTGCTTCGCGCGGTCGAGCAGAAACATGGCACCATGGCCGTGCGCTTCCATGCCGACCGCATCGATGCAGGAGTCGGGGCCGCGGCCGGCGGTACGCTCCATCAGCGCGTCGTAGACGGTCTCCCGCATGTAGTCGATCGTTTCCGCACCGCATTGCTCGCGCGCAAGGCGCAGCCGCTCAGGAAAGCGGTCGATGGCGATCACGCGCTCCGCTCCAAGCATGTAGGCGCTCTTGATCGCAAACAGCCCGACCGGGCCGCAGCCCCAGACCGCGATCACGTCGCCAGGCTGGATGTTGCAAGCCTCGGCCGCCATCCAACCGGTCGGGAACACGTCCGAGAGGAACAGCGCCTGGTCATCGGGCATGCCGCTTGGCACCTTGATCGGCCCGACATCGGCGAACGGTACCCGCGCGTACTCGGCTTGGCCGCCGGCATAGCCGCCCAGCATGTGCGTGTAGCCAAACAGGCCGGCCGGCGAATGGCCCAACAGCTTCTCCGCCATCCATGCATTCGGATTTGAGTTGTCGCAGAGCGAATAAAGCTGGCGCCTGCAGAAGTAGCACTGGCCGCAGGAGATCGCGAATGGCACGACCACACGATCGCCGACCTTGAGCTTCTTGACGTCGCGTCCGACCTCGACGATCTCGCCCATGAATTCGTGGCCGAGGATGTCGCCGTGCTCCAAGGTCGGCACGTAGCCGTTATAGAGATGCAGGTCGGAGCCGCAGATCGCGGTCGACGTGATCTTCACGATCGCGTCGGTCTGGTTGATGATTTTCGGGTCGGGCACGTCTTCAACGCTGAGCTTGTGCCTGCCGTACCAGCAATTCGCCTTCATCGCATTTCCTCCAGGAGTCCGACCGGTGAGAGACGGCTGAGCACGCCTTTGCGGCCCGAGGGCTGGCCCTCGGTCGTGGGCGTCTCACCGAGCTCGAAGAGCTGCTTCAGCTTGCGCAAGTTTTCCTGAATGCGCTGCTCGGGTGCCTGTCCCATCATCCAAGCAATTGTCGCACCGACCTGGCCTGCTGGCGGCAGATAGGCGATCTCCACCCGGACTTCAGTACCCCGATCGCCCGGCGCCCTGTCGAAGCGCACGTTGCCGGTGTTCCGTACGTCCGCATTCCCGGTCGAGCGCCAAGCTATGTAGGCGTTGGGTCGGTCCTCAATGACCTCCGAATCCCACGCGAATTTACGTCCACCGGGTCCGCGTGCGATCCAATGCGAGCGCTTGTTGTCGATGACGTGGACCGACTCGAGATGGTCCATGAAGCGCGGCAGGTTTTCGAAGTTGCGCCAGAAGCGGTAGAGCGTCTCCGGCGAGGCATCGATCGTGATCGCCTTCGTCGAGCGGATCGCGTCGCTGCGCAGCGAGCGACGCCGAGCCGTGTCGGATTGGCTGTGCTGCTGAGCGGCCATGATGTCGAGTAGGGTGACGCCGAGCACGGCCGCCGTTGCGCCGGCGAGGCGGTCGCGCCGCGCATCATCGGCGCGGAAAGCCGACGCGAGCAGCGCGAGGTCCATGAGGTCGCCGGCGACGCGGCCCCACAGCCAGCCCGACTGGTATTGCTGCGTCAGGATGCCGATGCCGGCCGCCATCTCGCGCGCGCCGAGATAGCGCATGAAACCGCGGTCATCGCTCAGGCCGATCATGTTGGCGACGCCGCGCGGGGCGGTGATCTGGGCGAGGCCGAGGCCGATGCTGAACCAGCCCAGCGCCTTGGCGAGGCCGTCGCTGCCCGCGAAGCGTTGCGTGTCGCCATTTCGATGCGCCTGCGGCGCACGCCGGCTTGATTGCTGCCGCTCCGTCAGCTCACCGGAATGGCCGGCCATCGCTCCTTCCATACGCAGCTCATCGGATCGGTTTTTCGTCTGCATCGCCATCTGCGTCTCCTTCACCGTCTATCTCCGGGCAAGAAGGAAGCGGCCGCCTGCGGCGCGTTGCGGCTCTTCGCGATCTCCGGAGCTGGATTCCAGGCCATGGACGGACCGGAAACGGCGGCCGCATGGCCGCGTTCCGATCCCGTGCGGACGCTCCCAGCCTATCCCTGCGGGGCCGGCCAGGCTCACATCCGGATACAGGCGGCGCAGATGCGCGCCGCGCCTACGCGATGATGTCCGGGAGCAGCCGGCTCTCGAGCTGGGCGATCTGGTCCTTGAGCATCAGCTTGCGCTTCTTCAGGCGCTGCAGCTGCAGCTGGTCGAAAGGCTGCGTCTCCTGCACGCGCGCGATCACGTCATCGAGGTCACGATGCTCGCTCCTGAGTTCCGCGAGCTTGCGCTTGATCGCCGCCAGATCTGGATCGTCCATCGGCGCGAGGGGTCCGACAGTGGGGAAAGTGCGCCAAGCATAGCAGAAAGCGCGCGCAATTTCATGAACGCCGATTGCCCCGGAGCGAGGTTTTTGTGAGACTGCGGTAACCATGAAAAGCTTTACCGTTTAGGGGTTTGGCATGATCAAACGCATAGGTCTCATGACCAGCGGCGGCGACTGTGCCGGCCTCAACGCCGTCATTCGCGCGGTCGTGCTGCGCGCCGTCGAGACCTATGGCTGGCGGGTGATCGGCATCCGCCAGGGGACGCACGGCCTGCTGAAGAGTCCGCCCGACGCCGAGGAGCTCGATGTCGACAATCTGCCGGCCGGGCTGCTGCGCATGGGCGGCACCGTGCTGGGCACGACGAACACCGGCGATCCCTTCGCCTATCCGATGCCGGACGGCAGCAAGAAGGACCGCTCAAACGAAGTGATCGCGAACTACAGGCGCCTCGATCTCGACGCGTTGATCGGCATCGGCGGCGACGGGAGCATCCAGATCCTGCGCCGCCTCGCGCAGCAGGGCGGGCTGAACCTCGTCGCGATCCCGAAGACGATCGACAATGACGTGGCGCAGACGGAAGCCTCGATCGGCTATTCGACGGCAGTCGACGTGGCGACCGAAGCGCTCGACCGCCTGCAGCCGACGGCGGCGAGCCACAGCCGCGTCATGATCCTCGAAGTGATGGGCCGCGATGCCGGCCACATCGCCATCGCCGCGGGTATTGCCGGTGGCGCCGACGTGGTGCTGATCCCTGAGATCAAATGGCAGCTGTCGAAGATCCAGGGCCGCATCGAGCATCTCAAGGCGCGCGGCCGCAACTTCGCCCTTGTCATCGTGGCGGAAGCCGTGCCGACCGAATCCGGCGAGGTCGCGACGATCAGCACCGTGGGCGGCAAGCGCTATGGCGGCATCGGGCATTATCTCGGCGGCCTCATCGAGAAGGCGACCGGCGCCGAGACCCGCGTCACCGTGCTCGGCCACATCCAGCGCGGCGGCCAGCCGAGTGCACG
>DATAAP010000332.1:0-10335 GCA_036260035.1 Alphaproteobacteria bacterium
CACCATCATTATCACCGCCCGGCACATCCGCCATTCATCTACCGGCCGCTAGCGCCGACCTTCCGCCATTGGCACCGCGAGCCGCACAGCGGCGCCCACCGCGACCACGGCGCGCGACACTGGCATGGTCGCGGCCATTACCGCCGCAGTCGCTAGAGATCCCGGATCATCAGCACGGCGCCGGGCAGCCGGAAGCCGTGGCGGAAGAAGAATGTCGTCGAGGTCAGCCGCGAGTCGACGACGAGGCCCGTCGCCTTGCGCTCGACCGCCCGAGTCACGACGGCTTCGATCAGCGCCGACCCGATGCCTTTACGCTCTATATCCTCCTCGACGGCGATATGGCTGACGAACACGTTGAAGCCGTTGAAGGCGGACAGCACGGCTCCAACCACGCGGCCGCCCTCCTCCGCCACGAAGCAGTCGGACATCTCCGACTCGACGAGCTGCTTCAGCCGCTGGCGCAGGTCGCCGCCCTTGGCGAGCTTCCGCTCGCGCAGCAACGCGGCGATGGCGGGAAGATCATCCGTATTGGCCGTCCTGATCGCGGCCGTTACCCGGGGCTTTGCTGCGTGCGACTTCATCTGATGCAATCCGCATGAAAAAAGGGACCGGGCGAAACCCGGTCCCTTGTTCTTACACGATTCGCGCGGGCCTCAGGCGCCCGGCTGCGGCTCCGGCCGCAGGCCGCCTTCCGGCCGGTCCTTTGGACCCGTGGTCGGCACCGAGGCACGGCGGCCCGGCGCCTTCGGCGGCTCTTCGACGTCCGGCCGCACAACCGGCTCGCCGCGAAGCAGCGCGCGGATCTCCTCGCCGCTCAAGGTCTCGTACTCGAGCAGGCCACGGGCGATCTTGTGCAGATCGTCGATGCGCTCGGTCAGAATCTTGCGCGCCGTCGCCTCCGACATCTCGATCAGGCGGCGGATCTCGGCGTCGATCACCTCGGCGGTCGCCTCGGAGACGTTTTGCGTCTGAGTCACGGCGTGGCCGAGGAAGACCTCCTGGTCGTTGGCGTGGTAGCGCACGCGGCCGAGCTTCTCGCTCATGCCGAACTCGCTCACCATGCGCCGCGCGAGGCCGGTCGCCTGCTGGATGTCGTTGGCCGCACCCGTTGTCACGTTCTCGGGCCCAAAGATGATCTCTTCGGCGACGCGGCCCCCGAACATCATCGCCAGGCGCGATTCCATTTCCAGCTTGGTCATGCTCAGGCGGTCGCGTTCGGGCAGGCTCATGGTGACGCCCAGCGCGCGGCCGCGCGGGATGATGGTTACTTTGTGTAGCGGATCGTGCTGCGGGACGCTCAGGGCAACGAGGGCATGGCCCGCCTCGTGATAGGCGGTCAGCTCCTTCTCCTTCTCGGTCATGACCATGGAGCGGCGCTCCGCGCCCATCATGACCTTGTCCTTGGCGTCTTCCATCTCTGCCATCGTTACGAGCCGCTTGCCGCGGCGCGCCGCGAGCAGGGCCGCCTCGTTGACGAGGTTGGCGAGATCGGCACCGGAGAAGCCGGGCGTGCCGCGCGCGATGACCTTGGGGTCGACGTCCGGCGCCAGCGGCACCTTGCGCATGTGCACCTTGAGGATCTTCTCGCGGCCGGCGACGTCCGGATTCGGCACGACGACCTGGCGGTCGAAGCGGCCGGGGCGCAGCAGTGCCGGATCCAGCACGTCCGGTCGGTTGGTCGCGGCGATGAGGATGACGCCCTCGTTCGCCTCGAAGCCATCCATCTCGACCAGCAGCTGGTTCAGCGTCTGCTCGCGCTCGTCGTTGCCGCCGCCGAGGCCGGCGCCGCGATGGCGGCCGACCGCGTCGATCTCGTCGATGAAGATGATACAGGGGGCGTTCTTCTTGCCCTGTTCGAACATGTCGCGCACGCGCGACGCACCGACGCCGACGAACATCTCGACGAAGTCGGAGCCGGAAATCGTGAAGAACGGCACGTTGGCCTCGCCGGCGATGGCGCGGGCGAGCAGCGTCTTGCCGGTTCCCGGCGGCCCGACCAGCAGCACGCCCTTCGGGATCTTGCCGCCGAGGCGCTGGAACTTCTGCGGATCGCGCAGGAATTCGACGATCTCCTCGAGCTCGCCCTTGGCCTCGTCGATGCCGGCGACGTCGTCGAAGGTGACGCGGCCGACCTTCTCGGTCAGCAGCCGCGCGCGCGACTTGCCGAAGCCCATGGCCCGGCCGCCGCCCGACTGCATTTGGCGCATGAAGAAGATCCACACGCCGATCAGGACTAGGAACGGGAACCACGATACCAGGACCGAGAGCAGCGGGTGCATGCTCTCCTCTGCCGGTGCCGCGCTAACGCGCACATTGCGGTCAACGAGGCGCGAGACGAGGTTCGGATCGTTCGGCACGTTGACCGAGAACTGCCGACCGTCCGTGTAGTGGCCGCGCACGGTGTTGCCCTGGATCGTCGCGTCCGCGATCTTCTGGTTATCGACGTCTCTCAGGAAATCGGAATAGGCGATCTGCGCCGACGGTCCGCGCGGCGACGAGCCCTGGAAGACATTGAACAGGGCGATCAGGAGAAGTCCGATGATGACCCAGAGAGCGAGATTCTTGCCGAAGTTGTTCACCGTCCACGCCTCGTATACGAGCGGATACCGAGCGGCGACCCTAAGCCAACCCGGTTAACTCTGTGCAAAGCCCGGGCCAGCCAAGGCATGGCGTGGGCGGAACATCGCGGAAACGCATCTTACGCTATCAGGATCGGCGCCTCGACGTCCATACATGAGGTGGGGAACGGCGCGGACCCCTTCAAGATCAAACAGAGCAGGAAGAGACAACCGCGCGGCATAAGGCAGCGTCGAAACACGGATTTCAGGCTTGGCCGCGACGACCTCGCGCCAACCCTCCTGGCCCAGAACGGCAATCCGAAGCCCCTCCACGCGGGCCTCTGCGACAGCGACCACAAATCGGTTATCCCAGACATACGCCCCCGGCCCGTCAACACTGACCGCTGGCCCGGCCCGCCCTGCTTCGCGGGCGACGATGACCATCTGGTCGTGCGGCAACAATCGGCAGCCGGCCAAGGTGCAGCCACCGCCGAGACGATCCTGCAGCACAGCATTGAGGACTGGGTCGAGCCGGTGGCCGCGCGGCGGATAATCGGCGCCACCCACAGTCAGGAGGACGCGGACGAGCGCGCGGCGGGCCATGTCGCGGCCCGCGGTGCGCCAGGCCTGCAGCGCGATCTCGGCCCAGCCCTCCGGATGAACGGTGACGCTCGCGCCGAGCAAACCGGCCAGCGCCGTCTCCGTCGCGACCCGCGCGCGCGCGGTTTCGGCTGGACCGATCTCATTCGGCCGCGAGCCGCCGCGCAACGCTGTCCGCAGCCGCACCCGGGCGAAGCGCAGATTGCGGTTGCTCGGATCTTCGATCCAGTCCTGTCCCCGCGCGCGCAGGGTGGCACGGAGGCGCGCGCCCGGCACGCCGAGCAGCGGGCGCAGGAGGCGGACCTCCGGCCGCTCGACTATGGCCGACATGCCGGCGAGCCCATCCGGCCCGCTCCCGCGTGCAGCGCGCATCAGCGCCGTTTCGAGCTGGTCGTCGCGGTGATGCCCGACCAGAAGATGCAGCACGCCGTTGTCCCGGCACCATCCGGTCAGCAGGCGATAGCGCGCTGCGCGCGCGGCTTCCTGCACGCCGCTCGACGGTTTGACACCATCCCAGCGAAGCACTGCGTGCGGCATGCCGAACGCGGCGAGCCAGCGCCCCACAGTCGCGGCTTCGTCGGCGGAGCCCGGCCGCAGGCCGTGATCGACGGTCAGTGCGGTTGCAGTGCCGCCGCGGCGGTGCGCCCATTCATGCGCCAATAGGGCCAGGCAGAGGCTGTCGGCACCGCCGGACACGGCGACGGCGACATGGGGGCGGTGTTCGAACGGACCAAGTGCGCCGATCAGCGCCGCGAATCCGGCGGAATCGAGGGGTTCGCCGGCTGGCTCGACCGGCGGTTCGGGTAATGTCGCGGCCGCGCGCGGGCCCATGGCCCAGCGCCTTGCCTCAGCCGCAGCCGAGACGCTGCTTCTCGCGCTGCGTCGCCTGCTTGATCGACGACGAGGCCTGCGGATAGCGCCTCTCCAACTCGCCGAGCGTACCGCACGCCTTGGGCTTCTGATTAAGCTGGCCCATCGTCATGCCCAGCTTCAGCAGGTTGTCGGGCGCCTTCTCGCTGTTCGGATACTTTTGGAAGCCCTCGGCGAAGGCGATCGCCGCATTCTGGTAGTCGCGGCGGACATAGTACGTCTCGCCCAGCCAGTACTGCGCGTTGCCGGCAAGCCGGTGATTCGGGTTGGCAGCGACGAAGGCCTTGAGGGCGGCCTCGGCGCGCCCGAAATCGCCCTGCTCGCGCTGCGCCTGCAGGAGCTGCGCGTAAGCGAACTCGTACTGCGCCTCGGGCGAGCCGGCGGGCAACGTGACCGCGGCGCTCTGGGCCGGCGGGGCCGCTCCAGGAGCGGGCGCTGCGCCAGTCGGTCCGGGGACCAACACCATGCGCGCCTGTCCGGACGGCACCTGGGCTTCGCTTGACGACGGCGTTCTCCCAGCGGGCGGCGGCGCGGCCGCAGTTGGGGGCGGCATACCGCCAGCCGGGGCCGATGCGCCGCCGCGCTCGAGCGCGCTGAGGCGGAAATCGACATCGCCGACCAGCTTGTCCAGTCTCTCGGTTAGCTGTCTGACGCTGTAATTCAGCTCCTCGACGCGACCGGTCAGATCGCGGAGCTGCGTATCCAGATCCGCGAACCGCGCGTCGGTTTGTTCGATGAACGTGACCGGCACGCCCGCGCCCGAACCAACCGCGGTGGGGCCCGCTGCCGGCGGCGGACCGCCGCGCGCGAGCTGGCGCTGCAGGACGTCGACATCGCGGCGCAGCCGGTCTATCTGATCGACCAGCGAGCGCGTGTCCGTTTGAGCAGCCGCAGGCACGGCCAAGCTGACCAGCACGGCCAAGCTGCAGGCGATACGGCGGATCCAAGACGCAAAGAAACGCTGTTTCACGGCGCTAATCTATCGTCGCCAATTAGGCAAAAGAAAGGCGCCTGTCCGGGGTGACCACTTCGGTCGTCGGACAGGCGCCCATCCGTCAGGCGCGAGGTGAGGTCGCTTAGTTGACGACCATCACCGCACGGCGGTTCTGCGACCAGGCGGCCTCGTTCGAGCCGACAACAGCCGGGCGCTCTTTGCCATAGCTGATCGTCGCCACGCGGCGGGCATCGATGCCCAGCGAGACGAGGAAGTTCTTGGCCGAGTTCGCGCGGCGCTCGCCGAGCGCCAGGTTGTATTCGCGCGTGCCGCGCTCGTCGGCGTGGCCTTCAACCGTGACCGTGAGGTTCGGATACTGCTTCAGGAAGCCGGCCCAGCGCTCGACCGTCCGGCGCGCCTCAGGCTTCAGGTCCGACTTGTCGAAGTCGAAGAAGACCCGGTCGCCGACCTCGGAGGTCAGGATCTCCTGCGGGCTGCGGGCGCGCGCCGTCGTCGACGTACCGGTCCCGGTGGAGGCACCGGTTCCCGTCGAGCTGGCAGACTGGTCAGACGCTGTCTCGCATGCCGCCAGCAGTGCAACTGCGGCGAACACGCTCAGCAACTTGAAACGCATCTCGAACTCCTCTTTTTTTCTACTCTTCCGCGCGGGCTTCGCCGCGTCCGGATTGGCTGCTTAAACTGCGGCCGCAACTGTTTGGGGGGATTCCGAACCAGTGTCGTCCGGGTTAAGATCGGCGCGGACTATAGGCCGAGAATCTCATGGAATCAAGGGGGACCACGCCGGATCGGACGCTTCCGTCGGCGTGATTATCTCTCTCTCGTTGTAGCCGGTCAGGTCGATGGAATAGAGCCGGCTGTTGGTCCCCTGCCCGCGCTGGTCGGACGGATTTTGTTTAAAATACATGAGAACGCGGCCGTTCGGAGCCCAGGTCGGCGCCTCGACCAGGAACCCCTTGGTCAGGAGCCGCTCGCCGCTGCCGTCGGGACGAATGACGCCAATATAGAACTCCGACTCGCTGAACTTCGTGAAGGCAATCAGGTCACCACGCGGTGACCATACCGGAGTAGCGTAACGGCCCGTGCCGAAGCTGATCCGGCGCACGTTGTTGCCGTCGCTGTCCATCACGTAGAGCTGCTGCGTGCCGCCACGGTCGGAATTGAAGACGATGTTGCGGCCGTCGGGCGAGTAGCATGGGCTGGTGTCGATCGCCGGATGGTTGGTGAGGCGCTGCACGCGGCGCGTGCGCAGGTCCATCAGGTAAATCTCTGTGTTGCCCTCCTGCGCCATGCTCATGATCACCCGGTTGCCGTCGGGCGAGAAGCGCGGCGCGAAGGTCATGCCGGGGAAGTCGCCGAGGATTTCCTGCTGCCCGGTGTCGATGTTGTAGAGATAAACGCGCGGCTTGTTGTTGACGTAGGAGAGATACGTGATCTCCTGCGCCGTCGGTGAGAAGCGCGGCGTCAGCACCAAGAAGCGCCCATCGGTCAGGAAGCGGTTGTTGGCGCCGTCCTGGTCCATGATGCCGAGCCGCTTCACGCGCCGCTGCAGCGGACCCGATTCAGCGATGTAGACGACGCGCGTGTCGAAATAGCCGTCCTCGCCGGTGATTCGCTTGTAGATCGCATCGGAGATGATGTGCGCCACGCGCCGCCAGTTCTGCTGCGCGGTCGTGTAGACCCGGCCTTCCATCTGCGATTCGCCGAACACATCCCACAGCCGGAACTCCGTACGCATGCGGCCGTCGCCCATCAGCTCGGTGTTGCCGTGGATCAGCACCTGGGCGTTGATCGCGCGCCAGTCAGGAAAGCGCGGCGGCTGCGACTTCAGCGCCGCCGGGGTCTGGATGTAGGCCTTCGAATCGATCGGCTTGAACAGGCCGGAGCGCTCGAGATTGGCCGCGATCACGTTGGTTATGTCCTGGCCGATGCGAGAATCCTGCGGCTGCGCACCGAAAAAAGGCGACACCGCGATCGGCATCGGCTGCACCTGGCCCTTCGTGATGTCGATGCGCACCTGCGACTGCGCGATGCCCGGCAGCGAAGCGATCGCGATCGCGGCGGCACCCCCGCCGATCACGCTTCGTCGCGAAAAGACCGGCGTGGAGAATGCGCTGGTATTCTCTTTCATCTTCCTATCGCTCCGATTTTTCTAACTGCGGCGACCGACCGACCCCAGCATGTCGCGCGCGGAGAAGGTGAGATAGAGATTGCCGCCGGTCATCTGGTTCGCCTTGCTCGGCGGTAGCGGCAGCGGTGACGAGCGCAGCGCCGCGCGCCGCGCGCCCTCGGCAAAGCCGCGCAGCGCATCGGGCGGATCGCCCTGCGTGCGCACGATGCGTGCGTCCTGCACGGTGCCGTCCGGTGTCACCATCAGCTGCAGCTCGACGAAGAATGTCTCGATCCCCTTCGCGCCGATGTCGAGGTTCCAGTTCTGGACGATGCGCTGGCGGATCGCATCCTCCTCGGTCATCGACAGCGGGATATTCGGATTATGTGGCGCATTCGAGGCGGCGCGCGGCGCCGCCTGCGCCTGCTGCTGCGGTGCCGGCTGCGGCGTGGTCGCCTGCTGCGGCTTCGCGCGCGTCAGGTCGCGCAGCATGTTGTTGAGGTCGAAGGCCTGCTGCTTCTGCTTTTGCACGGGCGGCTGCTCCGCCTGCGCCACCTGCTTGGTTGGCTTGGGTGGCTCAGGCCGCTGCTTGGGCGGCGGTGGCAGCGGCGCTTCGGCGCGCGGCGCTGGGGCCGGCGCAGGCGGCGGGGGCGGAGGCGGCGGCGCTGCCGCGGGCGGTGGCGGGGACGGCACGGGCTTCGGAGGCTCGGGCTTCGGCGCCTCGACGACCTTGGGCGGCTCCGGCTTCGGCGGCTCGGGCTTGGGCTCAGGCGGCTTGGGGGCCTCGACGACTTTGGGCGGTTCGGGCTTCGGCGGTGGCGCGTTGGTGATCGACGAGAGCGGCAGCACTTCGACGATCAGCGGCTTGTCCTCGGGCAGGTCGCGGCGGAAGAGATCGGGCACACCGAACCACGCGATGGCGAAGACCACCGCGTGGAAGAGCACCGATATGGCCGCGTACTTGCGCATCGCGTCAGCGCGTCTGCCGTGCCGGCTGACGGCCGGCGCTGCTGCCGGGGATCTCCGCCACCAGCGACACCTTGCTGAAGCCGGCGGCGCTGAGCGCACCCATGACTTCCATCACGTCGCCATAAGGCAGGGCGCGGTCGCCGCGCACGAAGATGCGCTGGTCCGGCTTGCTGGCGGTGACCGCCTTGAGCCGCGCAATCAGCGCGTCGCGATCGAGCTCGGTCTCCTGCAGGAACAGCTTCTTCTGCGCGTTCATGCTGACGACCAGCGGCTCGTCCTGGCCGGTCGCCTGGGCTGCCTGGGTCTTCGGCAGATCGACGTCGACACCGGCGGTCAGCAGCGGCGCCGTCACCATAAAGATGACGAGCAGCACCAGCATGACGTCGACGAACGGCGTGACGTTGATCTCGCTGACCAGCCGCGGCGTGCGGCGATGGCTGCGAGCGCGCGACGGGCCGATGAGCGGTCCGGCCATCGCGTCAACCCTTCTCTTCGAGCTGCCGCGACAGGATCGCGCCAAACTCGTTCGAGAACGCCTCGAGACGCCCGGCGTAGCGGGTCAGGTCGCTTGAGATCTTGTTGTAGGCAATCACCGCCGGGATCGCGGCGATCAGGCCGAGCGCCGTCGCGAACAGAGCTTCGGCGATGCCGGGCGCGACCACCGCGAGGCTCGTGTTCTTGCTCGAGGCGATGGCCGAGAAGCTGTGCATGATGCCCCACACCGTGCCGAACAGGCCGATGAAGGGTGCCGTCGAGCCGACCGAGGCGAGGAAAGTCATGTAGCGCTCGAGACGCTCCATCTCGCGGCCGAGCGTCACACCCATCACGCGCTCGATGCGGCTCTGCAGGCCGGCGCGCATCTGGCCGGCGGCGGCGAGGCCCTTGGAGACCGAGCGACGCCACTCGCGCATAGCGGCGCTAAACATCGCCGACATCGGATCGAGCGGCTGGCTGCCGATGCGGTCGTAGAGATCCTCGAGCGAGCCGCCCGACCAGAACTGGTCCTCGAATTCGTCGGCCTGGTTGTGCAACCGGCGCAGCTTGAAGAACTTCTCGAAGATGATCGCCCAGCTCCATACCGAGGCGAGCACCAGCAACAGGATGACCAGCTTGACGATCAGGTCGGCGTTCAGGAACAGCGACCAGATCGACAGGTCGTTGGAGAGCTGGCTCCCCGCCAGCGCGGCCGCATCGACTGCTCTATCCATGTTTTTCTCTCTTCTGCGAAAGGGGGATTTGGTCTCGCGCAAACGCCTGCAACACTGGCTTGGGAATGCGCGTGGCATTGCCGCCAGGACCGATGCAGACCAGCATTATGTTCAGACGTACTAATTGATCGTTATCGCGCGCCACGATCTGCTCCGCCTCGATGGCGGCGCCGCGCAGCCCGGTGATCCGGGTGCGCACCTCGAGCACGTCGTCGAGCTTGGCCGGAGCCATGTAGTCGACATTGCAGCGCCGCACCGCGAAAGCGACGCCTTTCTGATCACGCAGCTCGCGTTGACCGATGCCGATCGTGCGCAGCATCTCGGTGCGGGCGCGCTCGGCGAATTTCAGGTAGTTGGCGTAGTAGACGATTCCGGCCGCGTCTGTGTCCTCGTAGTAGACGCGGACCGGGTAGCGGTGCTCGGCGGCAAGCTCAGCCATTGCCCCCCTCCCCCACCGTCGCCGTTTCGTCGTCGGTCACGCGTGCGAGCAGCTCGAGCTGGCGCTGCGGATCGACCGGCGGCTCCATCCCGAGATGGCGCCAGCCGCGGTCGGTCAGCATGCGCCCACGCGGCGTGCGCATCAGCAGTCCGACCTGCAGCAGGTAGGGCTCGATGACGTCCTCGATCGTGTCGCGCTGCTCCGATAGTGCGGCCGCCAGTGTCTCGACGCCGACTGGCCCGCCGCCATAGTTGTCGATGATGCAGCGCAGGTAGCGCCGGTCCATGGCATCGAGCCCGAGCCGGTCGACCTCGAGCCGCGTCAGCCCGGCATCGGCGGCCGCACGGTCGATCTTCTTGGCGCCGCCCACCGAGGCGAAATCGCGCACGCGGCGCAGCAGGCGGCCCGCGACGCGCGGCGTGCCGCGGGCGCGGCGCGCGATTTCGGCGGCGCCATCGGCCGACATCTCGACACCGAGCACGCGCGCTCCGCGCCGCACGATCTCCTCGAGCTCGGCGGGCGTGTAGAACATCAGGCGCAGCGGAATGCCGAAGCGCTCGCGCAGCGGCGTGGTGATCAGGCCCGCGCGCGTCGTAGCACCGACGAGGGTGAAGGGCGGCAGGTCGATG